>JAUZOB010000099.1 GCA_030706665.1 Bacteroidota bacterium | reverse complement strand
TCTTCGCAGCACTGATGGTGAGCACATCGTTTTCCACGTTGATGTGAAAATCCTGTTTGCTCATTCCTGGAACAGCCAATTCAACTTTGAATTGATTGGGGTCCTCAATGATGTTTGCAGCAGGCATTGATTTGAAGAAATCAAAAATCAATCAAAATGTCGATATGAATAATGTGAAATTTTTATTCGGAGAGGAAATCGATCATAGGATAAAAACAAGGTTTATATTTCATTTTAAAAATTCTTTTCATGTAAATCTCGATAATTATTCTAAAATCACAAAATGGATTGATGCTACAAATTATAAAGGATTTTATGGGACTATCAGCGGAATGTCATTCAGCAATGGAAAAGGAGAAAATCAAATACTTTTTGATTATGGGTATCCGGCATTGCCATTGTTATTTTTAGAATATAAGGCGAATGGAAGCTTTTATACTATCCAGATATGGTCTGACAAGCCATTTGATGAGAAGAAGATAATCAATATATTGAATTTGAAATGATGAACATTTAAAGGTCTATTACCCAAATAAATTATTGCATACGATGAAATATATATTCCTTTTAGTCCTGTTGAATATCTGTATCAATGCCTATTCTCAAATTGAATTACATATATCAAGGCTTAGCGTTTCTGATATTGTATTAGACCCTAATCGACCTGTTTTTACAGAAGGAGAAGATGAAGGACCTGAAGTTTCGATGGGATGCTATATCCTAAATAACACAAATAAAAAATTTATTATATATCCTTCAAAAGCGAAAGCTTATTTATCCTTTAGTTTTAAAGGAGAAAAATATTCAGATGAAATTTTCCCGCTCATTTTTTCGGAATTTGATAGCATTGTAGTTAAGCCACATGAAACATTTAATTTCTCAGCGGGGGAACGTCTACTTTTAACATGGAAGCATTTCTGGAACATGGAAAAGAATGATTATACATTAGAAATGTTAGAAATATTGCCAACGATTAAAGTATCTTATTCTGATCCGAATGTTAAAATTTCGTCAATAGATATTGAGAATGTATATGTGAGTTATCCTTCGGAGAGATGGTATTTGGGAAACAAACCCGCATCTTCCAAAAGAAGTCATCCTCTTTCTAAAAAGAGACGAAAGTAAATATGAAACTGAGAATGGGTATAAACAATGTTAATTCAATATGGTGATGTTTTAAAATAAATATTGGTATTTTTGTCATTATCAGAGTTTTTCGCTTTAATGATGAATATTGTCTTAAAACCACAATTATAGGTTCATTTGAAGAAAAGGAAGTTTCAGTTGAACCTGACTTTTCTCCTATTGCTATAACTCAAAAGGAGTCTAATGATTTAGTTTATAAAAAAGGCAAAACAATAATTTTATCTGTTACACTGAAATCAAGAAACAATAAAAATTTGGAATTTGTAAAATTTAAACAAGAACGGATTAATAATGAAGAGCCAATTTTTGTTAAATGAGATATGCATGTATCCTCCTCAAGACTGCACAAGTTCGAATGGATACGTCTTCTATGAACATACAGGTCGATTAAGATGAATTTAAATATCAGTCTGTTGTTGTTAATAAACCTTTTTACCCCAGATTGCTGTTCCCCCGTTATTTAATCCGGTATACAGGATTGTAACCCTTCTCGGAGAGGCTTCCCAGTCAAGTCCATTCATCACATACACATTGTCGGTAAATCCGTTGCTCCAGCGTAGGGATAAAACAGTTTTGGTTTTATCGAAAGAGTAAGTTCCCTGCTGGGTCCCGGCAGCATTCGTAATCTTTTTGTCAAGCGTAAGCTTGATGGTCGTCGATACCTGAGCTTTTTGGTAGGCATAGGTCAGGACGATATGTTCCCATTCTCCGACGAGCATGCCCTCGGTGATTTCTTTATCGGGTACTGCAGCAAATCTTTCAGGAGCAACAATAGGCCATCCGTCTTCTGTCCATATTAATTCACGAAGATGAAGATCCATGAGATATTTACAATTGTCATTCGGATTTGAAGCGGGAGGGGAGAGGCGACCTTGGGTGGCGAAGTACCATTTGGAGGTGGCTTGATCATTGAACACACAGCAGTGAGACAATCCCTGCCATCCTTGATGATTATTGAATTTGTAAAGATGAGTGATCATCGGGAAACATTCGGCGCCATCCGTAACATTATTCCCATCTATTCCGACAAAGGGGCCTGTGATGCTTTTTGAACGGGCAACGCGGGTATTGTAGGCACATTCGAGTTCGTCGTATGCCAGGAATAGGTAATAGTAACCTGTTTTCTCGTTATAGATGATCTCGGGAGCTTCGAGTGCCTGCCATCGGTTTGTGTTCACATTGCCACGACCGGCAATTCTCACCCCATAATCGTCAATCGTATTTAATCCGTTTTTAGCTTTACCGGTAGTGGGATTCAGTTCGAGGGCAGCAATTCCGGTATGCCATGAACCATAGATTAGCCATTGTTTTCCATCGGGGGCAGCGATAAAGCTGGGGTCGATTGCATTAAATTTATAGTAGCTCGACCATATCAGATTTCCATTGCTGTCAAAACGCTGTTTGTAACTTTCAACTCCATCCGGTTCGGAGCATACCACCATCCCTTTATCTTCCCATGGACCGTTAAGACTGTTGCTTTCGGCAAGTCCGATAAATGCTCTTTCGCTCCATGTTCCGGGTCCGTCAATCGTATTGAGTACAACTGTACTGTAGTAGAGCCTGAATTTATTGCCTACTTGCCGTACGCAGGGAGCCCACATTCCATAGGATGGGTTATCGATGGCGGGAAGTCCTGCTCTTTGACGTTTAATATTAAGTGAGTCTTTGACCCAGGCGGGTATTCCAGGGAAAGCCATTCCCATGAATTCCCAGTTGACGAGGTCTTTGGATCGGCGGAATGGAATATTCCCGGATGATAGCGGAACCGTATTTCCGAAAGATGCGTCTGTTCCAAAGATATAATAGTAATCACCGTCTTTTGCCATGCTCGGGTCGTGAACATTATAAGGTCCCCAGGAATCACGCATTGCCCAGGAGGAGTACGACCGATAGTCGTCAGGATAGGAAGGTGCTTTATAAGTTGAGCCATCAGACGGTGTTGTTGTCTGGTTATTTTCGCTGACTTGAGGGGTGTCTTTCTCTGAACACGCCAATGTTGCCAATAACAGTGTGCTTAATGCCAACAATACTGTAAATTCGGTCTTAGTCATGTTTCTGTTAGGGTTATTTATTTAATACAAATATATCCGGAAGAAGATCCTTGGAGGTGGACAATTCCTCCTAAAAAGTGGATAATTCAGGGTATTATCAATTAATAAGTTACCTGATCGTCCGGATGAAGTTGCGTTTTTCAGATTTTATGGAATTTATTGATTAGGGTTAGTGTTTTAATAAAAGTCTTTTATACTTTATTGAAAAAAAAGATATAAATTCACACAATGGTTTATTGACTTTTGATTAATAGAAAATGATGAAAATCAATAAGGAGAACTCTCTTGTGAGAGGCAAAGGCGCGAGCGGAAAATTCATAGCAGTATTGATCTCTTTCATATTGGTACTGCCGGCTCTTCATGCTCAGAATGAAAAGAAACATAGGGGGTATGTGTCATCGGTCGGAATCAGGATGATCCGGATAAACCCCGGAGTTTATAATCGCGGATGTCAGGAGGGCGATTATGATGAACGCCCGGTGCATCAGGTACAGATTACAAAACCTTTTTATATTGCTTCGACAGAGGTAACAAATAGTGCGTTTGAACAATTTATGCCGGAGCACAAAAAAATGAGAGGGAAGTTCAATACCTCTTATAATGACGATGACCCGGTAGTCTTTGTCAGTTGGAACGATGCTGTGGCTTTTTGTAAATGGCTTTCAGCTAAGGAAAAGAAGAATTACCGTTTGCCGACTGAAGCGGAATGGGAATATGCTTGCCGGGCTGGGACAACTACTTTTTATTCAACCGGAGATACCCTACCGAGTGGATATCGGAAAGGAAATCTGAAAGGGGATCTGGGAGGATATGCAACAGCTATTCCTGATCCTAAAAAGGCGGCTCCGAATCTAAAGGTTGGGCAAACACCACCGAATGCCTGGGGATTATACGATATGCACGGAAATGTTGAAGAATGGTGTTCTGATTGGTATGGCCCTTATCATCCGGAAAAGCAAAAAGATCCCGTTGGTCCGGTAGATGGGGATTTTAAAGTAACACGTGGTGGAAGTCATACTTGTGAATTCGAGTTTGTAAATAGGGATCCCAATCCGCAGAAGACTATCACTCTTCGGTATTTGTCTTCTGCCAATCGTTCGTCATCCATGCCGGAAGACCGGAATTGGCTGATTGGGTTTAGGATTGTCCAGGCTGATCCGATTAATGAATCCGGAAGGTATCCCATGGCGCCGAAACCTCTTTGTTTTCAGAATGTAAGTCAGAATCGTCCTGATCTGACCCTATTGCCTGAAGAAGCAAAAGGGAAACCCTATTTTAAGGGGCCAATTCCGTATGTAATTCCTCCGGTGGCACCTGCAGACCCGAATATGCCTTTCTATTATCACAATCATGTTCCGGCAATTACCGAGCTTCCCAATGGAGATTTTCTGGCTATCTGGTATAATACATTGAGAGAGTCGGGACGTGAATTGAAATATGTGGCCAGTAGAAAAAGATATGGAAGCGATAAATGGGACCCTGTTTCTGTATTCTTTGATTCTGCGGATCGTAACGAACATGGAGGAGCAATCTGGTGGAACGGAGGAGATACCATTTTCCATTTCAGTGGTTTCTCAGCTGCTAATTCCTGGTATTACCTGGCATTGGTCATGCGCTATTCTACGGATAATGGAGCTACCTGGTCAAAGCCAAGGTTTATTAATCCGGAGCGCGGATATCAAAATATGCCCATAGCTTCCGTGATTCGCGATCGGAAAGGGCGGATCATCCTCACTTGCGATGCTGTACCCTGGGGAGAAGGTGGATCTGTGGTATGGATTAGCGAAGATGAAGGGAAGACGTGGAATAAGCCTGCAACCGGTAAACCGGCTCCTGTCTTTAAAGAAGGAGAGAAAGGAGCCTGGATTGCAGGAATACATGCTCCGATTGTGGAACTTCCGGATGGAGCGTTAATGTCAATAGGTCGAGGTGACAACATCAATAATACACAGGGGAAGAGCATCTCAACGGATGGGGGGATCACCTGGACCTATTCTGCAAGCGGCTTTGATCCGATTGGCAGCGGGCAGAGAAGCACATTGCAACGTCTGTCGGATGGAAATATCTTTTTTGCAACATTTACTCCCAAAATCATGCTGACAGACGAAACCGGGAATAAGAAAGAGGGAAGCGGTTTAATTGCTGCGCTTTCTGAAGACGGAGGTAAAACATTTCCTTATATACGACTCGTAGTAAATGAAAAGCAGCCCGGTAAATATAACGGTTGGGGGTGGCAACATGAATTCGAAATGACTTCCCTGAAAGCAGAACCTAAAGGTTATGTGACTTCGACTGTTGCGAGGAATGGATTGATCCATTTGATAAGCAGCGGAAACGAATATATTTTTAATGAGAAGTGGATTAAGACTTTACCTCCTGCGTTTTAAACTGAGATCATTTTAAGACTGATTATAAATTAGATACCCAAAGACTATGAAAAAACAATTATTCACTTACGGAGTTCTTTTTCTGCTCGCAATATCAATGGCAGGGGCGCAGAAGAAGCAGGATTCCTCAGGACTAAAAGCTCATCTGACAATTAATGCTGATCAAGGGCAATACCAAATCAGCAAGAACATTTATGGCCAGTTTTCAGAGCATCTGGGGAATTGTATTTATGGAGGGATCTGGGTGGGAGAGAACTCGCCGATTCCTAATACCAATGGATACAGAAATGATGTTTTGCAAGCGCTTAAGAAAATTCATGTTCCAATCTTGCGTTGGCCGGGTGGTTGCTTTGCCGACGAATATCATTGGATGGATGGAATCGGTCCCAGGGATAAGAGGCCTAAAATGGTTAATACAAACTGGGGAGGCGTTGTTGAAGATAATAGCTTCGGGACGCATGAGTTTCTCAACTTCTGTGAGTTGATCGGAGCTGAACCTTATTTGAGCGGGAATGTCGGAAGCGGTACAGTTGAAGAACTTGCTAAATGGGTTGAATATATTAACTCTGATGGTGATAGCCCGATGGCAAATCTGCGTCGTAAAAACGGACGTGAAAAGCCTTGGGGCGTAAAATACCTCGGAGTTGGAAATGAAAGCTGGGGATGCGGAGGGAACATGGCTCCTGAATATTACGCTGATTTATTCCGTCGTTATTCCACTTATTGCAGAAATTACGGGGATCATGGATTATTCCGAATCGCAAGTGGAGCATCTGATTATGATTATAATTGGACCGATGTTTTAATGAAGAAGGTCGGAAACCGCATGAATGCTATTTCATTGCATTATTATACCTGTAAAGGATGGTCGGGGAGCAAAGGTTCTGCCACTAAATTTACGAATGACGAATATCTCTGGACTATGAGCAAGTGTATGGAGATCGAAGATGTTGTGAAAAAGCACATGGCTATCATGGATAAGTACGATCCACGGAAGGAGATCGGCTTGTTGGTTGATGAATGGGGAACATGGTGGGATGTTGAGCCTGGCACAAATCCCGGATTCCTTTATCAGCAGAATACGCTTCGCGATGCTTTTGTCGCAGGGATTACACTGAATATCTTTAATAGCCATTGCGATCGTATTAAGATGGCAAATATCGCTCAGGTTGTTAATGTTTTACAGTCAATAATTCTGACTAAGAATGAAAAAATGGTGCTGACTCCGACTTATCATGTTTTTGATTTGTATCAGGTACATCAGGATGCAACACTTCTTCCTTCCAAGTTAGAAGCGCCAGTACTTAAAGCGGAAGAAAAGGATATTCCCGAATTGAGCGCTTCTGCCTCAAAAGATAAGAATGGTGCTATTCATATTTCATTAGTCAATATTGACCCGACCAACCCGGTTGAATTAACCTGTGATTTACAGGGTAAAAAGGCAACTACCGTAACCGGTAAAATCATTACTGCTTCAGGGTTGTCGGTATATAATACATTCGAAAATCCTAATGCGATTCAGCCGGCTGAATTTAAAGGTGCTAAGATTGGGAAAGAAGGGCTGATCGTTAAACTTCCTGCAAAATCGATTGTTGTGTTGGAAATTAAATAAGAACATTCATCTTCCCTAAAACTAGAATTCTGTTTTTTTAAATAATAATCTTCGGTGGAACGATTTGTTAACTCGAAAATTAACAAATCGTTTCTGCCGGAATCGTTACTCTTTTGTTTGATAAATTGCAATGATTAGAACTATTCCCTGCAGGACATAATGAAGCTCCCTCAATTTGCAAGTACAAGGACAAATATTACCTGATCACTTCGGGGTGTACGGGGTGGGCTCCTAATGCTGCTAGAAGCGCGGTAGCTGAATCAATATGGGGGCCATGGAACTCTTTGGAAAATCCATGTATGGGAAAAGATGCGAATATAACCTACGGCGGTCAGAGTACTTATATTCTTCCGGTTCAGGGGAAAAAGAATGCTTTCATTTTTATGGCTGACATCTGGCGTCCTCAAAATGCTATAGACGGACCTTATATCTGGTTGCCACTTGATTTTGAGAATGGAAAAATTTCCCTTCATTGGATGGACGAATGGAATCTGGGGTATTTTGATCAAAAAGACAGGAAATAATTGATTTCTATTTATTGATGTCTTTTCGTTTTCCCTTATTCTCTTTTTTGGTGGGATAATCTGATTCCAGATGTCTGCCGATGAAATATTCTAAACTATCTCCTTGAGATAATCTTTTTACAAAAGATTATTCAAAAATAAGACTCTGTTTTTTTTTAAAACACACTTCCTATTTTCTTTATATTTGCTTTCCCGGTTTCATAGCAGCAGGTGCGAACAGGGTTCTTTATCAATTTTATGATGAAGAACAAGGCATTTAAAAATAGATAACATATAAGGCATGGGGATTCGAACGATGAACGAAGTGTTTTTATCTTGTTGAGATATTCCGGACATAAACAATCGTACTGCAAAAAACAGGTGTGTTTCTCCGTAGCGTTTCCCATTAATTAACCATCTTATTTTTGCAAGCGAAATTGGTATTTTATAAAAGCACGAATAAACTAACTAAAAGACCTATATGATGAATTTTAAATCTGTACTCCTTAGTTTAGGAATATTTCTTTCGTTGGGTTCAACTCTTATGGCACAGCAGGAATTGTTTCTTTGGCCTAATGGCACTCCCGAAAAAAATGGGATAAAAGAAAAAGAGGTTATAGGAGATAATTCTATTCAATTTGTTGAAAATATAACGACTCCGAAATTGTATGTCTTTCTACCGGAGAAGCATAACTCGCAGGTTCCTGCAGTGGTAATCTGTCCTGGGGGCGGATATGCCGGAGAAGCAATGAAGCACGAAGGCTATGATTTTGCAAAATGGTTAAATGAACAGGGTATTGCCGGAATTGTATTGAAATATCGTCTTCCCAACGGAAATCACATGATTCCGTTGAAAGATGCACAACAGGCTATTCGGACAGTTAGGGCTTCAGCATTAAAATGGGGAATAGATCCCAACAAGATAGGGATTGCCGGATTCTCTGCCGGTGGCCATTTGGCTTCAACTGCCGGAACTCATTTTGATACAGGAAATCCTTCAGCGAATGATGAGATTGGAAAACAAAGTTGCCGTCCGGATTTTATGATTCTTTTTTATCCTGTAATTACCTTGAATAAAGAGTTCACCCATATGGGGACGAGAGATAATCTTCTAGGTCGTAATTATGAGGGAGATCTCGAACAATATTACTCCAATGAACGTCAGGTTACTAAAGATACTCCTCCAACCTTTCTTGTCCTGAGTGATGATGATAAGGTTGTCCCAACTCGCAATAGTATTGATTTTTATTCGGCTCTTAAAAAGCAGAACATCCCTGTATCGATGTTTATATTCGGAAAAGGGGGACATGGATGGGGACTGAATAAAGACTTTTATGCGTATTCATGCTGGACCATGCTTCTTCAGGAGTGGTTTAAAGAGAAAGGTTTCCTCCAATAGACATTGCTGATTCATAGACAATCTTTTTGAAGCCCATTGGACTTATATTGATATTCAGTATATAATCGAAGGAGAAGAATTGATGAAAGTAGCACCGAATCATTTTCTTATCTTTTTCCCATCTGATGCTCATAAGCCGAACCTTAAGGTGCAAGATCCGGCGAAAGTAAAGAAGTTGGTTGTTAAAGTCAGAGTTAAATAGAACATTAAAATGAATTTTGACACAATTTTTAAGAAGTATCATCATCGATTGTTGCTTTATTCATTGAAATTCATTGAGCAAGAAAGTGATGCTTTGGATTTGGTGCAGGATGTGTTTCTTTCGTTATGGGAGAAGGATATGTACTTTGATAATGACGAGACTCTTCGGGCTTACCTTTTTTCTGCGATGAGGAATAAATGTCTTGATTTTCTGAAGCATCAGAAGGTCGTGAGTAGATTTGAATCACAGGCTTTGATTTCATTTCGGGAGATGGAGATATCTCACTATCAAAATAGTGAAAGATCAATGATTGAAAGGGAAAATCTATTAACAATCACAACTGCAATTGATTCTTTATCTGATATAAATAAAGAGATTATACTGTTAAGCAGATTTGAAGGGCTAAAGAATAAAGAAATTGCAGAGCGTCTTCAGATTCCCATCCGAACTGTCGAAACAAGATTGTTTCGGGCTTTGGCTACTTTGAAAGAAAGAATCCCTAAGAACATGCTTCATCTTCTTTTATTTTTCTATCGATCTAGTTCTTCTTCATTATTTTTCAAAAAAAACAAAAGTTGTTGACGTAGTTTTTGCATTCATGTCGTCTTAGTAGTGTCAATTTTACTGAGGCAATAAAGATGGACGATAAAGCATATTTTGAGGCGTTGATCTCCAGGTCTTTTAATGGAGAATGTTCTTGTGGAGAGCTGGAAGAATTATCCCATTGGATTAAAGAGAGCCCTGCGAATAAAGCAACATATCTTGAGATAAAAGATATATGGGACACTACAAATCCTGTTGAGGATCGAACCGACCAGCGTCTGATTCTTTTTTATCATGAATTGCTAAATCAAAAAAGAAAATCCATTCTATTTTGGAAAAGATGTGCGGCATCAATTGCTGCTATTTTGGTTGTTGGTTTTTTAGCCGGC
>JAUZOB010000098.1 GCA_030706665.1 Bacteroidota bacterium | reverse complement strand
GTCCAAGCATCAGGTGATTGTTGGAGACTTCTTCGAGGGCAGGCCAGGATTCAGTAAGGGCGGTCGCTCCTTTTTTAAGCTGGAAACCATATCCGGGAACATCATCCCTGGCATTCATTTCGTATAACAGTTGTGACTTACCTCCTTTGGTCAAGGCTTCTACCAGAAAGTAAAATCCTACATCTCCTGCCGTAAGCGCCTTATTATTGGTTCGAATCGAGTCTTCCAGATTTTGCATTACCCGGTCTTTATCATTCTGATCAACCAACCCGACACACCAAGGCATTGCCATAGCAGTCTGACTGCCGGTTGCATATACTTTAGTCTGCGTATTATAGAACTTCTGGTTAAAAGCTGTTTTTATCTGTTCGGCTAATTCGCCAAGACGCGCAGCTTCCTGGCTGTCCTCTAATACAAGGGCCATCTTTTGAAGCAATATTACATCGTAATAATAAATGGCTGTAGCAGTAAGCGCCTTAGGTGTAAGCTGTGATTCACCGGGTGCATTCGGGCCATAATCACACCAGTCACCTAATCCATAGGAAAGAACATGCTTATCCGATTTGCTTTCAAGGTATGCCACATATTTCTTCATCATCGGATAGGCCTTGGCAACAACTTCTTTATCTCCGTACCATGAATAAATCATCCAGGGCAATATAACACCCGCACTTCCCCACTCCGGTGAATCTCTGAATCCGCCTCCGAAAGTTACATATTCAGGTGCAATATCAGGTATAAGACCATCGGGAGCCTGGGCTTCAATCATATCATCCACGATCTTCTTATAGATGAGAAAAAGGTCGTAATTGAAATGAATAGAAGTGCCCATCAGGTAATCCTGTTCAAGCCATCCCAATTTTTCACGATGCGGGCAGTCCGTCATCACACTCTGCATATTGCTCTTTATTGCCCACTTAATGAGAGTATTAATTCGATTAAACAGTTCATTCGAACAGGTAAACGAACCGCTCACCGGGGCAGAATTATGGGTATGAATAAAAGACAGGCTTTGAATTCGCGGAAGGTCTGACGCTGCCGTTTCTGCTTCAGGTACGGCTCCTTCGACCTGTACATAGCGGAAACCGGTATAAGTAAAGCGAGGGGTCCATGTTTCCACCCCTTCGCCTTTCAAGGTATACGACAAATAATTAGGAGTACCTGTCGCATTCTGATTGGCCAGATGATCCGGTGTAATAAGCTCTGCCGGAATTAGTTTGACAACCTGTCCTTTCTTTCCTTTTACCTTCAGGGTCAAAATACCTGAAGCATTTTGCCCGTAATCATACAGATAAACATTATTCTTGGGGCGAGTAATCGCTTTTAGGTTTATAATTTCACTCGGTTTGACAGGATTATCGCTTTCCGGCATTAACACTCCTTTTGGACGGGTCACTAAAAGAACTTTCTTCCATTTTAAGTCATTGAATGCCGGCTTGTCCCATCCGGGTTGTTCCATTCTGGCATCATAGTCCTCTCCTCCATATATACTGGCAAATGTGATGGGAGAAGGAGCAGTCTTCCAGCTTTGGTCAGATACAATGGTTGCAGTAGTTCCATCCGTATATAAGATCTTCAGCTTACAGATCATTTTGGGCATTCCAAAAGCAACTGTCAGCTTAAAATATCTTTCACGGTTAATATTATAAAAGCCATTCCCGACAATTACGCCGATTGCATTTCCTCCATCCTTCAGATACTGGGTTACATTGTAGGTATTGTATAAACACTTTTTATCGTAAAACGTCCAACCCGGAGCAAGAAAGCTATTCCCGACTTTCTTCCCGTTAATGCTCATCTCATACTGTCCGAGCCCTGAGACAAAGGCCACTGCCCTTGCAACTTTTTTCTTCAGGATAAATTCCTTGCGAAACATAGGAACAACGGGTCGTTTCTGGCATTTCTCTCCAACTGATCCTGCCTCTGGAGCATGAACTCCAGGGACCAGACGTTCCGATTCGGGCATATCTTCATAACCGATCCATTGTGCATTACTCCAGTCAGCCGATGAAAACAATCCGGTAACAAATGAAGATATCTCACTCCATTCGGAACCTTGATTCTTTTGATCCCATACTTTCACCCTCCAGAAATATTTCTCTCCCGGTTTCATGATTGTTCCCAAATAAGGAACTAATATACTTTGGGAGCTTTTTACTACTCCCGAATTCCAAACATCATATTTCCCCGCCAAGAGGTTTTCCTTGGTCGTGGCAATCGTAAGCTGATACGCACTTTGTGCAACATTCCGTTCATCTGATTGCAGCATCCACTCAAAATGAATATTTTTTAACGGAACGCCCAATGGTTCAACCTTATGCTCACACATAACAGAGGAGATGTGTACCGGAGCACTAAACCCTTTTACCTGAAATAAAAGCAGTACAAAAAGGAATAAAATACTTCTTCTCGTATTTTTCATCTGGTCATGAATTAATTTTAATATTAGCTGAAAAGTTAAAGAATTAAATAATATTCTTCTTTGTACAAAATGAGCATTCAGTTATATAAAATGACAATGAATATTGGCAGCATACTGATTCTTGAATCAGGAATATACTGCATACTCTGACTTTCTTATGCAACACAGCCGAATCATTTTCCATGATTCGGCTTTGTTGCATATTAATAATAAGAGCTATTAGTTGTTGGAAAGTTTTTCAATCATCATAGCAATATGTGCCCGTCGATCTAAAAGAATCTGAGGATCCTTCGAATATGTTTCCCCATTGATGAAGAAGTTTTTATCGAAATAAAGCAATCGGGAAGCCTTCGTTGCAAGAGCTTTCTTTGATGCGGGAGCTTCTCCAATGAGCTTTTCCAGAATCTTAAAATAATCATAGTCCTCCATACCTTCGCGAAGGATCTCCAAACGAATACTGGTTACCGGCTCTTCCAGATTTTTCCTGTGATCATTATTCGGATCTTGTTTCGGAGGATAAATATATCGTCCGTCACCATTTCCCCAAGCTTGGATCTTTCCTTTGGCAAATCCATATCCAACAACATACGACATCGGATTCTCCCATGGATTTTGTAAATATCCATCCGGAGATGCAGTGGTGCTATTCCAATAGTTTGCATTCCAAATAAGGATCCCTTTTAACTTATACTGATATGACATCCAAAGCCACATTCGCATATTCACAGCATCATGTTCGATAAACTCATTAATCCATGGAGCTTTTGGACCGCAACAGATATACGACCAGAATTCTCTTCCTTTTTTTGAAAGATCTGTTACAATTTCAGGTTTTATCCTGTTCCAAATGACACAACTCATTTCCGTTACATCCATAATTGCAGGTCCAGGCTCGTTTTCCGTAATAAAACGCGTCAGTTTGGGTGCAGCCTTATGAATTGACATCATCCCCTTACGAACAAAAGGATAATCTTTCTCACCCGGCTCATCGAACCAGTAGATATATTCTTTTCCCAGCCAGCCCTTTTGCTCAAGATGATCCTGTATTTGACGCAGATACTTACTCATTAGCTTTTCATATTCGGGCGTATCCTGAATAAATCCATAAAAGATGCCATCATTATGAGAATAATAAGTACCAGACCCCATTCCCATAATACTAAGATTAAATGCATTAAATTTCAGACTATCCAGATATAATTGTCCTCCCTTATCGAATTCTGAAAAATCAACGTTTACATCAATCTTATCCGGGTCTACCTCAAAATCTCCACAAGGGATCAAATTAGTTTTCCCGGCCTCACTGGTCAATGTTACATCATCAAAACAAGCTGTACCTTTTGTATTTCCCGATTCATCCCGAAAGGCCGGACACAATCTCACCTTGATGAATTTTACGTTATCAGGAAAATGAAACTTTGAAATTTCATGAACTTTCCAAAGAGAATCAGTATCAAACGTTTCAAGAGAGCAACTGAATGGAAGAAACTGTTTCCCGGCATCGTAAGTTTCAAGATAAGCCGTTACCTCATGAGGTGAGCCTAACGTGCGGGCATAAAATGAGAAATCATAAGTCTGTTTATCGTTCACGCTGATAAAATCAACTGTTTCCGTTTCTACATTATCCGTCACAGAATTATCATCGATCTTAAGACAATAATGACCATCGTGAGGTTTCTGACGTTCGTAGATTCCTGAAGTCCATTTTAATCCCGTCACATTTACCCTCATTGGGTATAGATCCATTGGAGAGGTCGGTGCAATTCGATGTTCTGCCATAAACCGGTAATATTTATCTGTCTCATTGCGAATTTCTTCATTCGAATCAAGATGATGATATCTCCTGATAAAATCGGTATTAATTCCGAAAGAAGAACGCATATTTGGGGTTTCGGGCAGTGTAAAATTCCAGACCTTAATATGAACCGGGACTACAGTACTCCATCCTTTCATTTCAATTTTTACATCACAGACATAATCTCCTGCCTTAACCTCTTTGTCTGTTTTAATATTAATCCAGAAGGGATGGTTGATACCGGCATCTACTTTGACTGGTCCGTTATATCGCGGAGCAGGGTCAGGATAAAGACCTGTCTTAGCCAGACTGTCCGTTGGAACTGTTACGGATACATATTCAACATTCAATATTTCAGTACTGAATCCAACAATTTTATTTCCATTTTTGTCTTTCACATCAGTTAACGAGATCCGAAGGTCATATATTGGCTGTTTGGCCTTGACAATCAATTGAAAAGGTTCTGTTTCGTTCGATGCCATTTGTAAGGAAATGTTTTTATGCCCCCGGAACGGAGAGTCATTCAGCATAACTTTGTAAGCTCCCTCTGCCCACCAGAAGGTGCATTTGTCATTATTTCCAAGCAGATAACCATACGAAGGCTTTTGAGCCTGTAATTGACAATGCATAAAAGCACAAAATAAAAAGCATATTAAAATACGTTGAGATCTCATAAAGTATGTATTCTAAAGGTTCATTTTATATCTGTTTCGATTTAAGGTCATGCCTTATTGAGGACTCTTATCCCTTTTCAAGAAATACTTCCTGATAAATTTAACAATTCGACTGCTTTATAAACTCACTTTTTAACAGTTTAATACATTCCAATGTAAATAATTAATATTTATTCATTCTTCAAATCATATATCTTACACCCCGTTCAATACTCAAGTTTCTTCAATCACAACTTTCATAGATCAAGAGTATCTCCTTTAAAATAAAAAAGCCATCCCAAGGATGAAATCCCGGAATGGCCTGTAACTTAATCATGGTATGTGGTGATTTTGAAATTCTTATTTATTTACTATCAGTTTCCGAACAATATCCTCCTTATTCGTTACTATTTTTAAAAAATAGATCCCTGGGGATATTCCGATAAGATCAATTACGAATGGATTACCGTTTTTGACATCATATTGTTTGACACAACAACCTTGCAGTGTTAAGAGATCAACCCGTAAGATTCCTTCCCCTTTTACATTTATAAAGGCAGATGCCGGATTCGGATAAAACCGGAATCCTTCTTCTGTTAATATAGGAACATCGTCTACCTGATCTTTTATGGTAAAGGATTTTGCATCCGACCATTCACTCCAACGACAATTGTGGTCACGATAACGGACACGCCATTGATAAGTATTCCCCACTTGCAGGATTCCGGCATTAACCGTATAACGGGTCAGATCAATGCCTGAGTTCTTATTAATGGGCACATAAGAGGCATCTACCTCGTAGATATTTACCCAATGACGGATCGTATCCACAAGAGGTTTATTGAAATCACCGGGTAACCTTGCTATTTGAAACTGAGAACTCATGAGGGAATCTGAATCTGCTCCAATAAAAGCTGAAGCTTCCAATACCGGCTGAGTCGTTTTGATAACTGAGTCGGGGCATTTTGCCAAAGGTTTAGCAGGAGCAGAACGGCCAACTATTCCATGCCAGCGATCAAGCACTGCATTATTCATGGGAACGTTCGGATTCCCTAAGCTATAAGCAGTCGCCGTGTACGATTTATTCTTTATATCCACATCCACAATCGTATAACCGTAATAATCATACGACTTATGCACATCCGGTAAATCAATATTCGCTGATGCTCCCCAGCGATCAAGATCTCCTCCTGCACCACCAAATATCAGTGTTCTGAAATCTCTTCTTTCATTATTGTTTGCCAAATGGGTTCCATATTCATAATTGTGCGAATGTCCGCATAAATACATGGCAACTTTCGGGTAATCAGCTAAAGCAGAAAAAATGCTATCCGGGACATAAGGATCATCACCTATGGGCCAAAGTTCGCTTCTTCCTTTATGCCCATAGACAAATACAAAATCAATTAATCCATTATCTTTTGAAGCATTTAGTTTTTGTTTTAGCCAATTCCTTTGTGCAGAATTCGTGTAGGTGGCATCTGCTGAATAGGTAGCAATAAACTGTACGTTTCCAATTGAAAATGAATAATACTTTTCGCATCGGGCATCGGGATACTGGGCATCTGAGAAATCTTCATAATGCATGAGTTTATAAAATAATCCGTTTGCATCAAGATCATGATTTCCCGTTGCAATCATGAAAGGGACAGAACCGGTAAGTATAGAGAATGGTTCAAAATACTGCGTTTCATAATTGGATATCGAAGAATATCCGACAATATCGCCGGTATGAAGAATTAAATTAACTTTATTATACCAGTCTGCTCCATATAACTCTATAAATTTTGTTTTCATGGCATTGGCCGTCTTAGCAGCCTGAGCCGGATGGTCTTGTGAATCTCCAATGATAGCGAATCGTACGTGTCCCTCTGAGTTGCCCGGCAGCGCTGGAGTATGAAAAGGACAAACATTTGAAGAATCTGCTCCGCTAATGCATTTATAATAATAAGTAGTATTAGGAATAAGGTCGTTCAGTTTCACCGTATGCCACATTTTACCGGATATATCCTGATCAACGCCTACTGCAGACGATTTGAGAGATAAAGAATCCGTTCCATATACCACTTTGTTGTCCATCCTGCAGGTATCCTGCCAGTTAATGTAAATTGAGGTAGGTGTAGGAGTTTCAAGATACGGTTTTATAGGTATTTTGGGATGATCAAACTTTCCAAGAGCTGTAATTTCCGTTTCAGAAAGAGGTTTATCAAAAATAGCGACCTGGGCTACATCAATATCATTATCTTCCCCATTGTCGTCAGCAAAAAGAAGCACATTGTTTAATGCTGTAGAAGGGGATAAAGACCAACGGCCGTCAACAGCAGTTGTCGACTGTGTCATGTTTCCTTTATTTATTAAATTTCCATCGATGTAAGTATTAATAGCAGCGCCCATATCTACAGTAACCACCATCCGATACCATTGGCCCGGAGTGACAGAGAAAGATGAATACCCAAGTGTTGCGATGCCAATGTTCCCATTCGGGTTCACACAAAAGTCCGCATCGTCATTATTGGCCGGATTCGTTTGAAAGAATGAGTAGTATTGCCCCAGAAATGCTATTCGAAAATCAATCAGAAGCGAATATCTGTTTACGTTATTTCCGGAACCATTGGCAGAGATGTTATGCGTACAACTTAAATAACTTCCCTTACCTATTCTTACAGCTTTATCTGCTGTTGTGGGACCGTCAATTGCCGGTTGGTCCGATCCGTTAAGCTTCAGGTCTTCCCCTACGACAGCTTTCAAATGATTCGATGCATCATCGAAAGTCCACCGACCTTTAAGGCTTGATGGCCAAGTTTGTGCAAACAATACATATGGGGCCAAAATTATTAGAAGTAAAATAAATATTTTTTTCATCATCTGATTCTGTCTTAGCACTTCTAATTCATTAAATACATAAACACTTACAAATGATTAGCGATTAAAGAACAGTTGAAAAAATCGATATTGCACGTTACCAACCGAACAGAAAATATCATTAAACCTTAAATAATGAACAAGCAAACGGGAACGAAGAAGTTGACCATGCATTTATCCCATTCTTGTTTTATCATAAACAAATTTCCCATGAGATACCGGCCCCCAACATATTACTCCATCCAAATTTTTCCCTGTTCATTTGCCAGACAAGATATAAGGAACGGGAATATTGATTATTTCCTCCTGAAAGACCAAGATAGCAGCGAGACATACTCAGTTCCCCGGACGATACGGATAATTCTTCGTTCAGATAAGGACCAAAATGAAAAGATGAAAATGTCCATGGTGCCTTTATTTGAAAATCTGTTCGATAACGATGTTTTACAAGCCCGTTCTCAAACAAGCGCAATTCATATTTATATCGATTTCGAAAGTTCCAGGATGCTAAATCAAAAGTATAACCCGCTCTTATTTGTGGCCTTTTTTCTATTACGTCAGTACCATCATCTTCTTTGGAATATTCCTGTCGATACAACAGCTCTAATGCATACGATTTATCTAGCTTATACTTCAAAATCCCTTCGATATAGTTATCGTAATTTTTAAAGGACGAGTTTAACTGATTCAGGCTATTAAAAAGAACTACACTTGAAAATTGAGATGTAAACTTTTTAGAAAGGCCAAATTCAAGCCAGAGTTCTTTACCTATTTCTTTCGGATCATCGTCAACAACAGGGCGTGCCAATGAAAATGTTGATCCAAGCAGAATCAGGATAAAGCTTAAAGAGAGTTTTTTAATCATCATAAGAAATAACCAAACAGATAGAAGAATCCAGACATTCCCACCTTCTTAAAATATGAAAGGGTTGTCCCAAAAAAGTTAAAACTGATAAGCCAGCCTTGCGAGTGCAATGAATTATAGTAATTTCCACAAAACAGATGCTGACTCGAAATTCATTTTTTTTAGGACAACCCTTCTGATTTACTACTATTTATACATCTCAAGAATTGCATCTCCACATCCTTTTTCAGGAGTATAAGGCACTTTCAGAAATGTGGCAATTGTTTTGGCAATCTGATTGCTATAATGCTGCCCACTTTGTTTTATTTCGCCTTTCGCAGAAGTATCCGGACCAATCACGGCTATCCACGTCTGGTCACTTCCCGGGAATTGATTTCCATGGCTTGTCCAGGCATTATCAGCATGTCCTCTGCCATGATCTGTCGTAACAATCAGGGTTGTTCTGTTCTTATAAAAAGGATCCTTATTGATATAATTCCAGAGGTCCTTTACATATTGGTCAAAACGATGCCCTGCCTGTAGATAGGCCGCGTAATTCCCGGTATGGGCAATATCATCGGTCTCTCCCAATGAGATAAAAACAACCCGGGGTTTTTCACGTTTGATATATTCCATGGCAAACGCATCCGTTAGCGCATCATAGCGTACTCCATTGAATTGTGCGGGTATATCATTCTGCAGATTATTTAATAATTTTTCATTTTTAGATAATTTTTTTCCTTCTGCATTAATATACCCTGCATTAACCGGGAGATTATTCCGTTTGACATTGAATATATACGGGAATAAGTCCCAACTCCCGAATGCCGCAACTTTATTTTTAAGTTTTGGAGATTGGTTCAGGATTTCAAAAACGTTGACATTCGGATTGTAAATTTTATCATTATGATTTATCTGTGGATCTGCAAATCCGGTAATAATTTCACTGTATCCCGGATTGGAGAAATGATACGGATTGGTCAAATTTACATTATTCCCATATGTTCTATTCCCGTAAATCTGCCCATGAGGAACTAATTCATTCCAGATAAAAGGCATTAACGCGTTGCGTCGTTCCTCGGACGTTCCCTGTCCGAACTGTTGTTTTACAACGTCAGAGGTATTAGAAAGAAGAGCTTCGGTAGCGCCATTAAACATTTCGTCACAACGCCATCCGTCAGTCATCACTAAAAACACGCATTGAGTTTTGGATTGTGCCCAACCGCACAAACTCATGCTTACTAATATTAGATATAAAATAATTTTTTTCATCATCAATTAATCATAGTTTTCCCTTAAAATCAGCGATCTAATCAGCAAATAGATTATAGTGAATAAACCGTTGATCTACTTTTATTTTACCGGAGTAATTTTTAAAAAAGCAACTCCATGATGAGGAACTTTCACATCGATTGAATTCCCTTTTACTTCAAGATTCTTTTGTCTCCAGATATCGCGAACTTTAAATTTCCCTTTTAGTTTTAAATCGCTGAAGAGAACTTTTACTGCTTTTGCATTTGAAGAATTTGAATCCCAGCTTACTAAATCATAAGGATCGTCATTCCCTCCGTTAAAGATTCCTACGGCATAAGAATGATCTTCTAACGGTCTCATCCAAATTTGGATACCATTGCTGTTCTTAACTGGTGAAGCTTGCTTTCCAAGTGGATCCTGATTTACTTCGATTACCTCATCATTGCAAAGAAGATTCAGCGTAAAATCGTCAAGCTGGCTCATATCGCATCC
>JAUZOB010000097.1 GCA_030706665.1 Bacteroidota bacterium | reverse complement strand
TATAATTTTATTCTATTTTATTTCCATTTGATAAATATTCTTAAAATTTTATAAAAAATTTCACACAATCGTTTGCGTAAATGTTTTTTAATCCTTAGTTTTATCATGTCCTAATCGACTACCATTACACTAACAAAAATTTATTTGAGCTCCTTGAAATCTGATTTATTCCTTGAAGCTGAAACAACCAAGCAATAATAAAGGACTTCCGGAGAAAGATAAAAACACTAACCTGACAATGCAAAGAATGAACTGGAGATTTACATATATAGTTAAGGTTGCAATTGTTTTATTCTTACTGCCTCTTAATCTGTTTGCTCAGAATTCTTCTGCAAACAGAGAGAAATCTCTTATTCTACTAAATCAACTCATTTCAGGTAAAGATCATCGTCACGATATAAGTCGACGCGTTTCCTTAAAAGACAGCACCTGGCAGGAATGGCAAAAACGTACCGGAGAGCTTCCTCCTGATTTTGAAAAGATGCCATCAAGACCCATTCTCGCCAGTCCATTATCTAATTACCAGGGAACGAACTCACCTGTTTTGGATAAAGCTCAATGGAATATCCAGCGCGAATGGATTAAACAGCAATTTCAACAATGGATTTCAGGGAAGATCCCTCCGGCTCCGAAAGATTTTAAAGTTAACATCCTAAGAGAGTCTGTTGAAAACGGTGTTAAAGATCAGATGATAGAACTTCATTTTGGTCCACAATACAAAGCGAAAATAACCTTTGAACTAATGATTCCGGAGGGGAAAGGTCCATTTCCTGTATATATGACCCAATGGACACATCGTCATTGGGCACAAATAGCAGTTCGCCGCGGATACGTCGGATGTGTTTATGCTGCAGCAGACGGCAATGATGATTCACAGGCTTACCAAGCCCTTTATCCCGATTATGATTTTTCAGGATTAATGAGGAGAGCATGGGCTGCCTCTCGCGTAATAGACTACTTAATTACCCAATCATATATTAATCAATTACAGATTGCCATAACCGGACATTCAAGAAATGGCAAGCAATCCCTCTGGGCCGCCGCTTTTGATAAACGCATTCAAGCTGTGATATCAAGTAGCAGCGGAACCGGGGGCGATACTCCCTGGATCTATACTGAGCCTCAATTTTGCAATCAGACTCTGGATGACATCTATTCAAATGCTTCTCATTGGTTTCATCCTCGTCTTCGTTTTTTCTTTGGGAATGAAGATAAGCTTCCGGTCGATCAAAACGACCTGCTCTCATTAATAGCTCCCAGAGCTCTTTTGATGCACTATTCCGTCCTTGAAAACGGAATGAATCCATGGGCAAACGAACAATGCTTTTATTCTGTTCGTTCCGTATATGAATTCCTAAATGCAACTAACAAGATTGGAATTCTCCCCAGACTAGGAGAACATCCCGTAGCAGAAAGAGATATCGAACGTTGCATTGACTTCCTGGATATTCAGTTCGGACGCAATAAAGAGAACTGGAAGAATCAGTTATACTTTAACGTTCCGATGGAATCCTGGATGAAGAAGAATCTGCCCCTGTTCAATAAAAACAATCTGCATCCTATTGCTTTAGAGAAATATCCGGAACAATCAGACTTTGAAAAGATAAAACCACAAATTCAGAATAATATCAATTGGCTTCTTGGAATCAGACCTCCAAAAGTAAAAGCAAACCATGTAGTTCCTGCAAATGCATATAAAGTAGACTGGATGGATCGGATCATCGGACGTCCTGTTGTCAAAAATTGCAGTACTGTTTATTACGGCCCGTATGAAGCCATCGGCGATTATCAAAACGCAATGCTCTATTTGCCGAACAGTACAGATCCGAACAAGAAGTTCCCGGTTGTCCTGTTTCTACACCAATACGCTTATGCCAATGGATCCGCTTATGGATACAGCGATTCTAAAAATTCCGGAAATAACAGTTCTATTTTCCAACAATTAATTGACCAGGGTTTTGCGGTCCTGTCCATAGATATGTTGGGATTCGGAACCCGTCTCGAAGAAGGTGCACATTTCTATGATCGTTATCCTTCCTGGTCGAAAATGGGGAAAATGGTTGAAGATGTCAGTGATTGCGTAGATGCACTCTGCGAGATGGATCATGTTGATTCAAACAGGATATTTATTTTGGGAAATTCAATCGGAGGAACTGTTGGTTTGATTTCGGCAGCCTTAGATAATCGGATCAAAGGGATTGCCGCATTGTCAGGAGTTGCGCCATTCCGTTCCGAAGAAGCTGGAAAGAACAATATACTCTGGTTTTCCGAAGTTCACGGTTTTATTCCTCGATTAGAATATTTTAAAAATAATAATAAATCTGTCCCGGTCGATTTTAATGAGATTCTGGCCTGTATCAGTCCGCGTCAACTAATGATTGTCGCACCTCAATATGACCATCGGTATACCAGTTCAAACGACACAGAGAAAACGAACAGACTGGTTAGTCAGATTTATTCATTGTATAATAAGAAGGACAATTTTGTTTTGACTTCGCCCAATGAAATTAATAGGATGACCAATTCAATGTTGGCAGATATTATAGACTTTTTTAAAAAAATGGAATAACGATAATATAAACATGTAGAAACATGGCTGATTCAAGAAGAACTTTTATAAAAAAGACCCTTGCAGGAGCAGCAGGGATTTATGTGGGAGGTGTTCTTTCAGGATTCACTGCAAAGAGCTATAACCGGATAATCGGTTCAAATGAAAGAATTAAAGTTTCAATGATGGGAGTCAATTCCCGGGGTGCTGCATTGGCACAGAACTTTGCGAAACAAAAGGATTGTGAAATAATACACATTTGTGATGTAGATAAACGTGCCATTGAAAGATGTTCAAATAATGTATTCGATATTCAGGGCACCAAACCAATCGGTTTTAGTGATTTCAGAAAATCATTGGAAGTTAAAGATGTTGATGCACTTGTCATTGCAGCTCCTGACCATTGGCATGCACCAGCCTCCATGTTAGCATTAAAGGCCGGGAAAAATGTATATGTTGAAAAACCTTGCAGTCATAATCCTCACGAAGGTGAGATGCTGGTTCAAGCAGCAAAGAAATATGGCAAAGTATTGCAAATGGGGAATCAGCGACGTTCATGGCCTAACATTGTTGCAGCAATCCAGGAAATTAAATCCGGAGCAATCGGTCGCCCCTATTTCGGGAAAGGGTGGTATACCAATAATCGTCCATCGATCGGTATCGGAAAAGAAGTAGCCGTACCGGAATGGCTTGACTGGAATTTATGGCAAGGTCCGGCACCCCGTAAAGCATTCAAAGACAACTTTGTTCACTATAATTGGCACTGGTTCTGGCACTGGGGAACCGGTGAAGCCTTGAACAATGGAACCCATATGGTCGATCTTTTACGTTGGGGTTTAGGTGTTGACTATCCTACCCGAGTTAGTTCCAATGGTGGCCGGTTCTGTTATAAAGACGACTGGGAAACTCCTGACACTCAGGTTATAAATCTGGATTTTGACAATGGAATTAGTATGACTTGGGAAGGACGTAGCTGTAACGGTCGAACTATCGAAGGAAGTTCTGTCGGTGCTTTATTCTTTGGCGAAAAAGGCAGTCTTCTTCTTACCGGTGAAAATGCCTATTCCATTCAAGATTTAAAAGGGAATACGGTTAAAGAAGTAAAAAGCAACGTTGAGATAAATGTTTTAGACAAAGCAAATCCGGCTGATAAATTGGATGGACTACACATTCAAAATTTCTTTGACGGGATCAGAAAAGGAACAGCGCTTCATGCAGACATCGAATCGGGGCATAAAAGTACTCTTTTGGTTCAATTGGGTAATATTTCCCAACGAGTAGGTCATTCGCTCAGAATAGATCCTAAAACTGGTAGAATTTTAAATGATAAAGACGCTCTGAAGTATTGGAGCCGGACTTATGAAAAAGGATGGGAAATGACCCTCTAATATTCACCAACTAAGAGTATTCTTTTTCCTTTTAAATGAAAAGATGTACTGAGGCAAGTACTAGAATAGATTGAATAAAGGGATTTGAAATTCTTGTCTTGGTAAAATATCATAAATAGTAAAATAGATTAAAGAGATATGAACTCACGAAGGAAATTTCTAAAGCAAGTCGGACAGGGAGCAGCATTATCAGCACTTGCGCTCTCCTCATCATCTGCACTTGCTTCTAAATTAATTCCAGGTTTAACTGATGAAACCCCAAAACCGTTATCCATTGGGATCATTGGGGCAGAGAATTCGCATTCCCATATTTGCGGGAAGATGTTCAATATCGAAAAACGATTCCCCGGAGCAGAAATAAAATATATTTGGGGCGAAACAGAAGCTTTTGCCCGAAAAGCAATGGAAGTTGGGGCTATTCCGAATATGGTCAAAAACCCTTTAGATATGATGGGTAAAATCGATGCGTTGATTGTTGACCACAGACATCCCAAATTTCATTTAGAAGCTGCGACTCCATTTGTAAAAGCCGGTATTCCAACTTTTGTTGACAAACCATTCTGCTATCGTGTTTCCGAAGGGAAAGAATTTCTGGCAATGGCACGAGAACATGGGACTCCTGTGACATCATACAGTACCATTGCACATAGTGACTCGACTTTCGATATTGCAGCTCAAATAAAAACTTTAGGAGAAGTAAACAATGTGGTTCGTTGCGGGCCGGCAGACATCAATTCTCCTTACGGTGGAATATTTTTCTATGGCGTTCATCTAGTCCAACCTTTGATGTACATGTTTGGAGATGATATCAAAACGGTGAAAATTAACAAAATCGGGAAAACTGCCGGAGCTAATTTGATCTATGAGAACGGGATGGTTGCAACTTTGGTATTCACGAACCTGCATTATGGATGGGAAACTTATGTCGATACTAAGGCAGGAATGCTTGAGCTTAAATCAAGGGTATCCGAAACAAAACCTGAAAGATGTTATCGTGACATGGTAGAAATGTTCAGGACAGGAAAAGAACCCCTTAGCCACAATAGCATTTTAAAATATGTAGCGGTTTTAGAGGCAATGGAAAAATCTGTCAAAAGTGATAAATGGGAAGATGTACGTATTTAGAGATTTCTCGAATCAAGAATAAGAATCTCCGATACAGACTACGTCTAATCCATCATTATCAACAATTAAATAAAGCATGAGTAATTCAGATCAAATAAAAACCAGTAAGTTATCGGGCAAAAAATCATCTTTTGTCCCGATAGCGATTATTGGTTTAATGTTTTTCATCTTCGGATTTGTATCATGGGTAAATTCCATACTTATTCCATACTTCAAAATTGCCTGTGAACTAAGCAATTTCGAATCGTATTTAGTCGCATTTGCTTTTTACATTGCCTATTTTATAATGGCTGTTCCATCTTCATTTGTCTTAGACAGATATGGATTTAAAAAGGGAATGATGTTCGGTTTCTTTATAATGGCTGCAGGAGCATTCCTTTTCGTCCCGGCTGCATTAAGTCGTGCCTATCCATTATTTTTAACAGGACTCTTTCTAATAGGTACCGGACTTGCATTGCTACAGTCGGCTGCAAATCCTTACATTACAATAATAGGCCCTATCAAGAGAGCAGCGCAGCGAATCAGCATGATGGGAATTTGCAACAAGATCGCAGGTATTCTTGCCCCTCTGATCTTTGCAGCTGTCGTCTTAAAGATTTCCGACAATGAGCTTTTTAAATCGCTTGATAGCGGAATGCTTTCCGAGATAGATAAGAATAATATTTTAAACAGTCTGATTCGACGGGTCATCTTACCATACAGTATTTTAGGAACATTCCTGACAATTGTAGGTGTTTTTATTTATTACTCTCCACTTCCGGAGATCAATACTGAAAGTTCGAATAAAGAAGAAGATTGTCCGGATGAAACAAAAAAAACCAGTGTCTTTCAATTTCCCTATCTGGTTTTGGGGGCACTTGCGATATTCTTTCATGTCGGATCACAGATTATTGCAATAGACACAATCATTAACTATGCAAAATCAATGGGATTAACGATCCTGGAAGCAAAAGTCTTTCCGTCCTATACCTTAATGGCAACTATGTGCGGATATTTTATCGGAGTAATTTGTATTCCCCGATTTATCAATCAAAGAAAGGCTTTGCTTCTGTGTACACTTTTGGGCATGTTCTTGTCCATCGGAGTTCTGATTTCTCATGGCCAGGTCGTAATTTTTGGCCACCATACAGATATTTCCATATGGTTTCTTACAGCTTTAGGACTTCCGAATTCATTGATTTATGCAGGAATCTGGCCTTTGTCGATCAGAGGATTGGGGAAATTCACAAAAATCGGATCATCCATCATGATTATGGGACTATGTGGGAATGCAATCACACCTCTGATTTATGGACGCTTGGCTGATATAAGCAACGTACATTCAGCCTATATCATTTTGATCCCTTGCTATCTGTATTTAATATTCTTTGCATCATATGGATATAAAATAAAATCCTGGGCTCCTAAAAAAACCCAATTAGTTGAAGAACTCTTATAACTCTGGAGATATGCGAAACATGAAAATTCAATTGTTCAATGGTCGGATCATTACTCCATTCCGTATAATCGACAATGGGACTGTACTCATTGAGAATGGTAAAATTGCAGACATTCAGAATGGTTACAAAGATTATAAAGACGCACTCAAAATTGACGTGCAAAATAATTATATATCCCCGGGATTTATTGATATGCATACCCATGGAGGAGGCGGTTATGACTTCATGGACGGAACAGTTGAAGCTTTTTTAGGAGCAGCAAGAACTCATGCTCTACATGGAACCACATCCATGGTTCCAACTGCACTTACCAGTAGCAATGATGAGCTATTTCAAATGTTTCCCATTTACCGACAGGCTAAAAAAGAGAATACAAATGGAGCTCAGTTTTTGGGATTGCATCTTGAAGGTCCATATTTTTCAATGAATCAGAAGGGGGCACAGGACCCCCGATACATCCGCACTCCCAAACGGGAAGAGTATGAAGAAATCTTAAAACATACGACCGATATCATTCGTTGGAGCGCTGCCCCTGAATTGGAAGGAGCAATGGAATTTGGACGTTTCTTATCACAAAAAGGGATTCTTGCTTCTATTGCACATTCCGACGCCATATATGAAGAAGTTGTTGAAGCAATTGAAAACGGTTATTCTCATATTACTCATCTCTATTCGGCAATGTCGGGGGTTATGCGCAAAAATGCATACCGCTATGCCGGAATCATTGAGAGTGCATTCCTATTAGACCAACTAACAGTCGAAATAATTGCCGATGGGATTCATCTCCCGGCAAGTTTACTCCAATTAATTTACCGACAAAAAGGACCTGGACGAATTGCACTGATCACCGATTCAATGCGTGCCGCCGGCTTACCTTCGGGAGAAAGTATTTTGGGGAGTCTGAAAGATGGATTAAAAGTAATTGTTGAAGACGGTGTTGCCAAACTTCCGGATCGAAGCGCTTTTGCGGGAAGTGTTGCAACAACAGACCGACTCGTACGAAACATGGTTCACCTGGCAGGGGTACCATTGCTGCATGCAGTACAAATGATCACCTCTACTCCTGCTCAAATTTGCGGTGTCTATAAAGACAAAGGGAGTCTGACAATTGGCAAAGATGCTGATATCATTGTCTTTAATGACCAGATTCAAATCAAGACGAATATAGTAAATGGCCATATTATAGTTAATTCATTGTAAAATGAAATTTTTTTAAAAATGATAGATTTTTTTAAAAAAGAACACCTTGAGGTGAAGATATATGAATCGCGAGAAGCCCTGGGCAAAGCGGCTGCTCATGAAGCAGCTGATAAGATCCGCGATTTACTAAGCCAGCAAAAACAGATAAACATTGTCTTTGCTGCAGCTCCATCCCAAAATGAATTTTTAGAGTACTTGGCTAAAGAGCCTGGAATAGACTGGAACCGAATAAATGGTTTTCACATGGATGAATATATTGGTCTTTCATCAGATTCGTCTCAAAGTTTTGGGCATTTTCTGAAAGAGCATATTTTCGATGTTAAACCATTTCTCTCTGTAAATTTATTAAATGGTCAAAATCGCTCAATGATACAAGAATGCGAGCGATATGGACAATTGATAAAAGCGAATCCAATTGACATTGTTTGTATGGGAATTGGTGAGAATGGGCACATTGCATTTAACGATCCGCACGTAGCTGATTTTAAGGATCAGTCGATCGTTAAATTTGTTTGTCTTGATAATACTTGTCGGCAACAACAAGTAAACGATGGTTGTTTTAAGGCCTTCCAGGATGTCCCGACTCATGCATTTACGTTAACGATCCCGGCATTAATGAGTGCCAGGCATGTCTTTTGTATGGTCCCTAATCAGAAGAAGGCGCTGGCCGTATCAAACACCATTGAAGATGAGATCAACGAGAGATGCCCTGCGACCATTTTAAGAACTCATAAGTCGGCCATATTATACCTGGATTCTGAAAGTTCCGAATTATTATTATCCATTAAAAAAGAAAGGAGTTAGATCTAAAAACGAAGACGTTATTCACAAACTGTGCATTTCAGCATTTACAGATCTCTAATGCTTTTCTTTATACATTACTAATCTAAAATTTCTGAGGGCATATATCATGATAACTTTTATTCAATATATAAACAATTTATTAGTACCTATTAAATTTCAAATTAATCAACAAAACCTATGTATCAATGAAAAAAATGAGACGGAAGGAATTTAAGATTCCAGAGATTCTTGTCATGAGAATGATACTATCTTTTGGATTTTTATTTGGGAGTTTAATTACATTGAATGCCAGTCCTAACTTTGGCCAAAATGTATTAACTACTCAAAAAAAGAATGTTTCTACAGAGTCTGAATACTCTAAGTCTGTTGCTCCAAAATCAGGTGAACAGACTGTAACTATCCGAGGCAAGGTATTGGATGCTTCAGGTCAACCACTCCCAGGTGCAAATATTTCTATTGTCGGAACTACCACCGGGGTCATTACTGACGCCGAAGGTTATTACAATATTGCTGCCAAACAGGGAGATGTTTTGAAATTCTCTTATATCGGTTACAAAGAACAGCAAGTTCAAGTTGCAAAGAAGACTTCGATCGATGTTGTTTTGACCGAGAATCTTTCTACCCTTGAAGAAACAGTAGTCGTAGGGATGGGAAAACAAAGAAGAGCCAGTGTCGTTGGAGCAATTTCAACTATTGCGGTAAACGACTTAAGAGTTCCAACCCGTTCCTTAACTAACGCATTATCAGGAAAAGTTGCCGGTGCAGTCATTGTACAGAGAACCGGTGAAATCGGGAATGATGATCCCAGCTTCTGGATCCGTGGTATTTCTACATTTGGATCTAACAGAAGTCCGCTAATCCTCGTTGATGGTGTTGAACGTAGCATGGACAACATTCCAGTTGAAGAAGTAGAGTCTGTTTCTATTCTGAAAGATGCATCCGCAACTGCAGTTTACGGGGTACGTGCTGCCAACGGAGTTGTAATTGTAACTACCCGAAAAGGGGTTGCTCAAAAACCGGCTGTTGAATTAAAGATCGAACAAGGTGTTTCAGACCTTCCCGGTATGCCAAAATTTTTAGATGGAGCTAATTATGCCACACTTTACAATGAAGCATATGGTCATGAAAATTACTCACCGGATTATATTACTAACTTACAAACAAAAGCTGATCCCTATTTATACCCAAATGTAAACTGGTTCAATGAAACTTACAAAAAGTATTCTACCAATCAGCAAACCACAGTTAACGTTCGTGGAGGAGGTGAAGTAGCCCGCTATTTTGTTTCATTCGGGTATCTGGGTGAAGATGGAAATTTAAAAAACTCTCCACTTAACGACTACAAATCTAATCTTAATCTGAACCGATACAACTTCCGCTCGAATGTTGATATTACCCTGAACAAAACACTAGAGATGAGTATCGAAGCAGGGGGGTATCTGTCAGATTTACACACACCTGGATTAGGAAATACCATTTATAGTCAATATTACTCACCGGCACAAGAGCTGTACTATTGGTCTTACCTTTCAACCCCAGTATCATGTCCTGTAAAAGTACCGATTGGTAAAGATTCCAATGGTAATTACATTATGGGATGGGGCGCCCCAACTCAGGTAGGTGAAAAGAACCCGGCCGAACGTTTATTTGGATCCGGATACAATACCACTTATAGCAATCAGATATTGACTCAGGTTACTTTGAAACAGGATTTGAAAAAACTATTGAATGGCCTCAAGTTCCAGACAAGCTTCTCTTTTGATGCCTATAATCAAACAAATATCAGAAGAACAAAAGCTGAGGCCACCTATGGAGTTCAGGGACGCGATGCGACGACAAATGAAATCATTGTAAAACCAG
>JAUZOB010000096.1 GCA_030706665.1 Bacteroidota bacterium | reverse complement strand
CCACCGATGGCAGTTTGCAGAACATCCTGTACATCCTTTACCGTGAGCCCATATCGTGCAATGGCTTCCCGTTTGATTTCTATCTCGATATAGGGAGAGCCGACACTTCTTTCTGCAAATACAGAGGACGCTTCAATCAGTGGAACTTTTTGCAGAATTCTTTCGATCTCTATGGATATTCGTTCATTGGTTTCGAGATCCGGACCCGAGACTTTAATTCCCATCGGTGCACGCATTCCGGTCGATAGCATGATTAAACGGGTCTGAATGGGTTGCAGCTTCGGAGAGGACGTCATTCCCGGATATGATGTCGATTTTAAGATCTCCTGCCAGATATCATCAGGTTTGTGAATTTCCGGTCTCCATTGGCGCAGATATTTTCCATGCTCATCTGTAATCAGATAATCTTTAGGGATATTCTTATATCCGTTGACCTCAGGATTAAATTTTGATCCGTCTTTCAATAGATAGTTTCCGTCTTTATCTGTTTTAAAACGCATTCTGCGGCCATCTTCATCGAGAATATATTCCGGTTTGTAATTGATCATATTTTCAAACATCGAGATAGGGGCAGGGTCCAAAGCGCTGTTCGCTCGTCCCCATTTACCGACGACCATTTCAACTTCCGGTATTGAGGATACTCTTTTGTCGATATTTTCAATGACATTCAGATTTTCTTCCACTCCGGAGTGGGGCATGGTGGATGGCATCAATAAAAATGATCCTTCATTGAGTGCCGGCATGAACTCTTTTCCTACTCCGGGGAAAGCCTTATTGGAAGCCTCCCAGACTGCCGTTTTTTGAAGCGGGACGCCTATTTTATCAGCCCCGTTGGAGATAAATCCGAATAGCTTGTTGAATCCTAACCAGATAAGGATGCCTAAAAATAAAGTGACTAATGGCAGTAAAAGGAATTTGCGTTTATGAAGCAAACACCACCTGAGGATCGGTTCGTAATAATGGACCATTAGTAAAAGTAACGCGAGGATAACTCCTATTAATCCGAAGACAAAGAGAAAGTTTGTCACTGTACTGTTCTGTGCACCCAGCGGGAGCCATTCGATGGTGAGAAAATACATTGCAACGGCAAGTGTGAGTGCAATGTTGATGTAACGGGGCATCTGTTTTCTTTTTTCCGGCCATCGGGGTTCAAGCATGTTGTTGATTCCGATGAGCGTAAGTACTAGTGCCGGCAATGAACCATATACTGCAAGTAGAAGAACCCCAAGGAAAATCAGGATGATATTCCAAATGCGTTTTATCTTTTTCCGATCAAAACGGATTGAGAAGAGTAAATGTGATACTGTGGGAATGATGACCAACCCCAGGACAATGGATGATATCAGTGCAAATGTTTTTGTAAAAGCCAGCGGTCTGAACAGTTTTCCTTCCGATGCTTCCATTGCAAATACCGGGAGAAAACTAACAACGGTTGTTGCCAGGGCAGTTGTAATTGCACCGGATACTTCTGTGGTCGCCTTGTATATAACTTCTCTGAGTTTATTCCCTTTTACCCCCTTGTTCTCGGGAAATTCCAGATGACGGATTATATTCTCCACCAGAACAATTCCGACATCAACCATTACGCCGATTGCAATTGCGATTCCCGAAAGTGCAACAATGTTGGCATCTACTCCGGATTGACGCATGATGATGAACGTCATAAGTACCCCTACCGGAAGTATCCCGGAAACCAACAGCGATGCTTTCAGATTTAGTAACAATACGATGATTACAATGATGCTGATCAGAATTTCATGGCTGAGCGCAGATTCAAGCGTGCCGATGGTTTCTTTGATCAAGCCGCTACGGTCATAAAAAGGAACAATCGTGACTTTGGAAACTGTTCCGTCGGGGAGCGTTTTTGAAGGAAGCCCCGGTGCAATATTCCTGATCTTTTCCTTCAGGTTCTGTATGACCTCCATCGGATTAGACCCATAGCGGGCAACCGCAACACCTCCTACAACTTCTGCTCCGCTTTTATCCAGTCCGCCCCTGCGGGTTGCAGGTCCAAAGTTGACTTTTGCGAGGTCTTTCAGTCTGACCGGTACATTATCTCTTGATGTGATGACTGACTCTTCCAGATCGCTGAGATTTTTCAAATATCCGATCCCCCTGATCACGTACTCGACCTTATTGAGCTCGATGGTTTGTGCACCGGCATCCAGATTTGACTTCTGCACGGCATTCATGATATCCATGACTGAAACGCCATAGGACCGCATCGCATCGGGATCAATATCGACCTGATATTCCTTGACGGCTCCCCCTACTGAAGAGACCTCGGAAACTCCAGCTGCAGAGGTTAAGGCAAACCGGACATAGTAATCCTGAATGGTCCTCAGTTCATGAGGATCCCATCCTCCCGTTGGTTTTCCTGTCTTCGGATCTCTTCCTTCGAGTGTGTACCAGTAGATCTGCCCGATGCCTGTTGCATCAGGTCCCAAGGCAGGTTGTACTCCCTGCGGAAGGGTTCCCTGTGGAAGTGAATTTAACTTTTCAAGAATACGGGAACGGCTCCAGTAGAATTCTACATTGTCTTTAAAGATGATGTAGATAAAGGACATCCCGAACATGGAGGTACTCCGGATGGTCTTCACTCCCGGAATCCCTGTTAATGCAGTGGTAAGCGGATAGGTAATCTGATCCTGAATATCCTGAGGTGACCGTCCCATCCATTCTGTAGCTACAATTTGCTGATTCTCGCCGATGTCCGGAATTGCATCAACCGGTACCGGATCTCTGGGAATGACCCCTGTATTCCAATGAAATGGGGCAGAGGAAATTCCCCAGACAACAATTGTAAGGAGAATGATATAGGTAATCAGTTTATTATTCAGAAAATATCTGATAATCTTGTTTGTCATAGACTTTGTTTTTAACCCTTATACAGTATATCAGATTCAGTTACAAAAGGGATTCATCTATTTTCTGTGGGAAAATTCCTTTATTTAAATTTACTACTATTCAGAATAATCTGTTGCGTTTTGTGCAATAGATTATGAAAACAATATAGGCTTTTAATGACTTTGATGAAATCCATTGAAATTGGTTATTCCTTATTTCCTTATTGGAAAACATCACACATTTAAGGGTTTATTACCCGCAAGCCTGTTTTATAAATAATAGTTTCATTAAAAAGAGAAGATCTCCATTTTTTTGAATCTGATTCTATTAATCTACCGCAAGACATTTTTAACATATCAGACGGAAACATAATTCTAAACCGGATAATGCGAAATTCTCATATCGGTTTGTCAAATGATCACTCCTGCAATAGTAATTTCAACTATTGTTATGAGTTATAAAAAAGGGATCAACAAAGAAAGACTTGTAGAAAAGAGGATATAGAATCATAGGATGGCGGCGCAGGATCAGAAAGATGAAGCGGAGCCTGTTTTAGTGTATATTTCGGATGAAATAAGTGAATTTCCATTTGAACGGGTACACAAAACACCGGTGTGTCAAGCTGAATATCCGAAGCTGAAAAAACAAAAGTTTCGGATACCTGTACATGGGTTGTCTTGGTATGGCAACATCCGCAATTATCACCGCAGCAGCTTTTGTCCTGTCCTGAAAGAGAAACGGAGACAAGGTTATTCCCACAATAATGTTTGCTGATTGTTAATCCTGCCGTTGCCAGGATCAATAGAAGAGCTAAAATTATATGTGAGACTTTTTTTATCATTCTCAAATGAATTGATCCCCAAAATAAGGTAAAATCATCCTGATGTAAAAGTAACTCCTGTATTTTTAACAATTATTTACCGCAAAAGGTTGAATCAGGCATATATTGTAGACTGTTCTGATCGATTCAGCATCCTGAAAGAGGTTTTGTTGATTTAGATGCGTATATTAGTAAAGGATACTAAAAATATGAGATATGCATTGTTCAACTTTCTTATGCATCATCGCATTCTGTGTAGCGTTGAATACAACTGTGTTCGGAGAAGGGAAGGAAGAAGAGAAGAAAACCGGATGGAATGTCGGATTTCTTCCGGCAATATCGTTTGATTCGGATGTCGGTTTTCAATATGGCGGGATCGTAAATTTATTCGATTACGGAGACGGGACACGATATCCCTCATACCGACATTCATTGTATATCGAGATGTCAAGATATACCAAGGGAAGCGGAACCTACAGATTATATTACGACTCGGGGATCTTGTGGAATAAAATCCGGATTCGGACTGATTTGAGTTATCTTCCTGATCGCGCTTATGACTTTTACGGTTTTAACGGATATGAATCTGTTTTCAATAAGAATTGGGAAGATACTTCTTCTCCGGATTACAAAACCCGCATGTTTTACAAATATGATCGAAGCTTCTTCCGTTTCAAAACGGATTTATTGGGAGCAACCGGGGTAGGAAAATTACAGTGGCTTGGAGGATTAAGCCTGTTGAATTTTGACATTCATTCTGTCGATATTAATAGACTTAATAAAGGGAAAAGCGGAAAGGATCTGTTGCCACAGGTCTTTGAACAGCCTGGAATCTATGAGCTTTATCAACAATGGGGAATCATTAATCCGGAAGAAGCAACCGGTGGTTTTCTGCCTGTTCTGAAAGCAGGATTGGTTCTTGACACACGCGATATTCAATCTAATGCGATGTCCGGGCAATGGTCTGAAGTTTCCCTGGAGTCGGTGGAAAAGATTTTGGGTTCTAAGTCTTCTTTTGGAAGGATCAATCTGTTGCATTGTCATTACTTCACCATAATTCCCCAAGATCTGTCTTTTGCTGTCAGAGTAGATTATCAGAAGACTTTATGGGGTACTGTTCCATTCTATTATCAAAATCAGATTATGACTTCCGTTATGGCCGGTACTGTTTCTGAAGGACTTGGCGGGGGTAAGAATCTTCGGGGAATTCTCAGGAACAGGATTGTTGGCGAAGGAATTGCATTTAGTAATGCAGAGTTCCGATGGAAGTTTCTTAGGAAAAAGATCTTTAATCAGAACTTCTATTTCGGACTGAATGCTTTTGTCGATGGAGGAAGAGTGACAGATCGTACTCCCATTGAAAAGTATGTAAAGGATCTTTCGGTACTTAATAATTCGGAATTCTTTAAATCGGATGCTGAGAAGATGCACTATTCAGCCGGTTCAGGGTTAAGGGCGGTTATGAATCAGAACTTTGTTTTGGCGGTTGATTATGGAATGGCATTCGATAAGCAGGATGGGACTTCCGGATTATATATCGGTTTAAATTATCTTTTCTAAAAGCATTATTACTTCCTTTGTAGGATTAACTCAAGTAGTCTAAGAATCATGAACTGTTGGAGTCCCTAAGCTTCCTTTGGTGATGCTTTGGAATTATCCATATACTTGTTTGTTGCAATGCGGGGAATTAATGTATTCTTTCCAACATGAAGATCAAAGAAAGCTTACTTGGCAAAGAGAGAAGTCATCGTTACTTCTTTTTTTGAATTAAATGTGCTAAAATTTGAAACGTTTTCTCATGTTTTACTACTAATGTAGTGGATGATTGATCTAATTTAAGGAATACCTGTTCCCGAATGGATGGGGAAAGGTATTCCTTATATTGGAAAAAGATAAAAAACGGGATATTAATCATATTTCCTAAGACAACTTATCATTACGTTTGATGTTATTATCCCTAGAGTTTGAATAATTCATTTGAAGAGAAATAACTATTTAAAATTTAAATTAGTGAATATGAAAGTTAGTTCTTATTTGTGTGTTTCCATGGTGCTGTTTGCATTTATAGCCACTCCCGGTTGTAAAATGAAAAAAGCAGAACCCCAGACAATCAATCTGGCGGATTTGGATACAACTGCAAATCCGGCAGATGACTTTGATGCATATGCCAATGGCGGTTGGAAAAAGAATAATCCTCTTCCTGCAGACAGGAGCCGTTATGGTTGTTTTGACCAACTTGACGAACTTGGAGAGAGACAGGTGCGTGATCTCGTTAAAGAGATTTCTGCTTCTAAACAAGAAAGCGGAAGCGTAGGTCAGAAAATTGCGGATTTCTATAACTCGGGGATGGATACCGTTAGAATTGAAAAGGAGGGCATCAATCCTTTGAAGCCATATCTTGATAAAATAGATGCAATTAAAGATATCGCAGGCGTACAGGCAAAGATTGCCGAATTGCAATCAATGGGCATTTATCCCGGGTTCGCTATATATGCCGCTCCTGATGCCCGGAATAGTTCTTTACAGGTAACTCAGATTGATCAGGGTGGAATCGGAATGCCCGACCGTGACTATTATACCAATACGGATGCTCGTTCAGCAGAACTGCGTAAAGCCTATATGAATTACCTGAATGTGGCATTGAAACTTTCGGGAGAACCCACCGATGCTGCTGCCAGGAAGGCTGATATCATTATGAAAATGGAAACACGTTTGGCTAAAGCTTCATTAACCCGTCTGGAACAGCGTGATCCAATAAAGACATACAATAAGCTTGAAATAGCTAAGCTTTCGTCGGTTGCTCCGGCATTCGATTGGAATCGCTATTTCGATGCAAGAGGAATTAAGAATCCTGGTTTTGTGATTGCCAGTCATCCTGCATTCTTTACTGAATTCAGTAAGATGTTTAAAGATGTTTCTGTTGAAGACTGGAAGATCTATTTGAAATGGAACGTCATTAATGATCTTGCTACTTATCTTGGGAAAGACTTCGAAGCTGCTCATTTTGATTTCTTCGGGAAAGCAATGACCGGACAGCAGGTTATGCGTCCACGTTGGAAGAGAGTGCTTAATACAACCAGTAGCGCACTTAGTGAAGCAATCGGACAAAAATATGTAGCTAAATATTTTCCTCCCGAAGCGAAGGAACGCATGATTAAATTAGTGAATAATCTGAAGGGCGCTCTTGGTGAGAGAATCAAGAATTCTCCCTGGATGAGTGAAGCTACCAAGAAGAAAGCAATCGAGAAGCTGGAAGCAATGGTTGTAAAAGTCGGTTATCCTGACAAATGGAGAGATTACTCCGGCCTTGATGTGAAGAAAGATGCTTATGTCTTGAATGTGATCCGCTCAAGTAAATTTGAAGTAGCATATAACCTCAACAAGATTAATAAACCGGTTGATAAAACGGAGTGGGAGATGCCACCCCAAATGGTGAACGCTTATTACAATCCGCTTGCCAATGAAATCGTATTCCCTGCTGCAATTCTTCAGCCTCCTTTCTTCTTCCTGAATGGAGATGATGCTGTAAACTATGGGGCCATCGGAGTGGTTATCGGTCATGAGATGACTCATGGTTTCGATGATCAGGGGCGTCTGTTTGATAAGAATGGTAACCTGACAGACTGGTGGACCAAAGAAGATGCGGATCGTTTTAATCAAAGAGCAAAGGTGTTGAGTGATCAGTTTGATAAATTTATCGTTCTGAACGATGTTCATGCTGATGGAAAATTAACTACCGGTGAAAATATTGCTGACTTAGGCGGATTGAATATCTCTTTCACTGCATTAAAGAAGCTATTGAGCGGTAACGAAGAAAAGATTGATGGATTTACTCCTCAGCAACGTTTCTACCTTGCATTTGCTCATGTTTGGGCCCAGAATATCCGTGATAAAGAGATTCTGCGTCGTACCAAAGAAGACGTACACTCTTTAGGGCGCTTCCGCGTATTGGGGCCATTGCGTAATCTTCCTGAATTCCAAAATGCTTTTGGAGTGAAACCTGGGAATAAGATGTACCTCCCTGAATCAGAAAGAGCTTTTATCTGGTAAACGCACTGGGATTGATTATTTTCAATCTTCTTCGAATCGGAATATGTGAATCGGAGATGATTTGATTTTGACTAGTCCTAAAAATCCGTTACAGATTTAACAGGACAAAAATAAATGATTTTAACAGATGGTTTCAAGGCTAGCCTTGAAACCATCTGTTTTTTATAGGTTCTTATCTTTACAGCTTTCTGCCAATGCATATGCTCAGGAGTGAGCATATAACACGAGTAATGTGGGCGCTTAGTATTGTAAATATCCACGCTGTCTTTAACCTGTCTTTTCATTGTCTGCATATCCACAGCATATTGTTCCAACAGAAATTCATCTTTCAAGATCCCATTTACACGTTCTGCAACTGCATTGTCATAAGGATCATAGAATTCTGTCAAGCTACAGGTTATTCTTTTCTTGCCCAGTAATTTCTGGTAATCATCGCTGCAATACTGGATACCACGATCCGAGTGATGGATCAACGGTTCGTCTTTATATATTCTTTGTTTTGCAGCCATTTTTAAAGCTCTTAATGCTCCTTCAACGCTTAGACTGTCGGATAGATCATACCCAACCACTTTTTTCGAATCGGAATATGATACTCTTTTTCTGCCAGGTTGATCATCATGTCAAAAATGACCGCTTTCTTATCTGCAGTCTCAACCTGCTTTTCCAAAAAGGTTTTCTGCTTCTCCAGCAATTTCACTTTCTGTTCTAATTCCAGAATCTTTTGATCTTTTGATTTAGGCATGTTGGATGGTGTTTGGTTTTCCCAGTCAAAGTACCATATTTCCGAAGCCATTGGATAACCGTGGCATTCCCTTGAATCCCATATTTCCGCTGAGCTCCTTTTACACTGATTTCTCCGCGCTCGACTTCTTGAACTATTGATAATTTGAAAGTCATCGAGTAATCTTTCTGTGTCCGCTTAACGTACTCATTCTTAATTTTATCTCCCATAGTATTACTTTTTGTGTAACGCTATTTCAGGACTAGCCATACAGAACACTTTTGTTTTGCAACCAAAAGTTTGTTCCAGATTTCCCATGCTTTCAATGCTTGTATGTGAATATCTGAAGGCTATTTTTGATGCTGCATCTCTCAATGTAAATCAAGATTGTCTGAAAAAAAGTTTTAGCGATCTTTCATGATGAGGAACGACTGAGGGCTAATCTTCTTTACCATTTCCAAACATTGCTTAGCAGTCTTTTTATTGCTGAAATATCCAAATTTGACATGATACATTCTGTTTTCAAAAATAACCCACACGGGATAAGGTATTTTAGTTGCTAACATTGCTGCAAATTTATCAGCCCATGGCTTTGTATAAAAAGCTCCTCCCTGAACGTAATAGGAACCTGGTAAGCGCCCAATCGAATCAGTTTCTTGCTCTTTTCCCTGTATCGTCACATTATGCAACGCAGATATATTTTGCTTAACCGGCGCTTTCTGCTGAACAGCTATATCCTCTTTCCTCTGTATATTTTGGTTAACCGATACATGCTGCTTAACCTGGATATCTTGTTGAGAAGTTGCATTTTGTTTAGACTTCGCATTCTGCTTAACAGATTCATCTTGTTTAGCCGGCATATTTTGCTTAACCGGTGGTTGTACCGGTTCTGTTTTTATCGGATTAACCGCAGGAGTTGTAACGGGTACAGAAACTCCTGTTTGAATGTCTTTCGGTTTCAATAACAGCGTCGATCCATTCACATAGTCACCTTTGGTCAAAGCTTTTACTTCAAATTCAAGTCGTCCGGGTTTGCTTGACTCGCTCAGGAAGTTGAGTTTTGCGGGATCATATTCCAGCGAGTATCTTCCAGGCTGAAGGTTCATGATGTAATAGCCGAAGTTAGAGAAGGTAAGGAAAGACTGTGGGCTAATTTTCTTCACCATTTCTAAACATTGCTTAGCTGCCTTCCTACTTTTGAAATATCCGAATCTGACATGGTACATTTTGTCTTCAAACATGATTACCATTGGATAGGGTATTTTAGTTGCTAACATTGCGGCGAATTTATCAGCCCATGGTTTTGTATAAAATGCTCCTCCTTGTACATAATAACAAGAACCTGATACACGTTCCAATAAATCAGTTTTGAGTTCTTTCCCCTGTACCCACAAATTTAACGGAACTGTTTCATTCTGTTGAACTAATGGCTGTGCCGGTTCTGTTTTTTGGCGATTAAACTCTGGAGTTGTTCCAGAGGGAGTGTCTTTGGGTATTAATAATAGTGCCAAGCCCTCTACATAATCACCTCCAGCCAGGGCTTTCACTTCAAATTCAAGTTGTTTAGGCTGACTGGTTGCATTCAGAAAAGTGAGCTGTGTGGGATCTACTTCAATTGTATATTTGTCAGGTAGTAAGTTCATGGCATAATAGCCGCCGTCAGAGAAAGTGTGGATGGTTTCCTCGAAACTATGGCCTACTCCCTTTAACAATAAACGCAAGCCTCCCTGGCCTGCATCGATGCCACCTTTGCGGAGGTTTACTTTACCTTCAATCACGCCAGTACGATAAAGCGGTATTTCAATGCGTTTATAGCGGTTCGGATCGGCAACAAATGAAAATTCGGACATGAGTGGAGCAAGTGTTGGATTTGGTAGTGCTGTTTGTACTATCTCTGCATTGTACTTCCAGTAACTTTGCAATTGAGTAATACGCAGAATGCTGTCTTTTCCTAATTCGAAAGTCGCCGACTCACTGAGGCGCAGAGCACGGGCCGGGACCTTCTCTTCACCATCATCGTATTTACGGTTTCCGTTTTTGTCGATAAACATCAATACCGAAACGGCAGCTCGACCAACCTGTTCTCTGTTGGTGGCCGACAGTTTTGCACTACGGGCATCTAGCCCCAATGAACCGCTGAAGGTTTGCTGAATATTGTAAGAATCACCTGAGCCTG
>JAUZOB010000095.1 GCA_030706665.1 Bacteroidota bacterium | reverse complement strand
TCTTTGTTTCAGGTGATTCGGAATCAACCTTTCGAAAGATATCAAAACCGAACTGATTGTCACTTTTGATAATATTCGCTGATTTTAGATCGAGTTTTATGGTTGTAGCCGGTTTGGGTTGTGGCATGCCTTCTTTTGTACAAGCGATATTAACGGTTAAAAGGAGTATACAGCAGAAGAGAGGGATGATTGTTTTCATGTGTTAATCGTTTTATAGTTTCTTTTATGATGCAAAAGATCATATTCAGTTGCGTTGAAATTGCGAAATTGTATTGTAAAATAATAGATGACGCAACCAATTGCATATTATTGCATCTCATGAATGTAAAATTAAGTATATAGACTGAAAAGAACCTAAATTTGGGAGTCGATATCTGTTGATTTTGTGAAAGAACTAAAAGAGATTATTCAGGATTGCCAGAAGGAAAAGCGCAGTGCACAAACAGCATTGTATAGAATGCTTGCACCTAAGATGTTCGCGGTTTGCCTTCGGTATTCGAAAGACAAGAGTGAGGCTGAAGATAATCTTCAAGAAGGCTTTATCCGTGTGTTTTCGAAAATAAATGATTTCGCTTTTAAGGGTTCTTTCGAAGGATGGGTTAGAAAGATAATGGTAAATATATCATTGGAGAAGTATCGAAAACAGATGATCCTTCAACCGGTCGAAGATGTTCGGATTCTTGAAAATAAGTGGGTTGAAGATGAGGCAGTAGAGAAAATTTCAGAAAATGAACTAATAGCAATAATTCAAGAGCTCCCTCCCCGGTATCGTATGGTGTTTAACCTTTATGCGATTGAGGGGTATTCACATAAAGAGGTTGCTAATGAATTAGGAATAAATGAGGGGACCTCAAAATCGAATCTTGCACGTGCCCGATTGATTTTGAAGGAAAAGATAGAGAATTATATGCGTATCAGGGAAGCTAATAATCAATTTTCAGCATGAAAAAAGAGCATCATACCGATGAGTTGTTTCGCCATAAACTCGGGAGCCATGAAGTTGCTCCACCTGAGTTTTTGTGGGACAAAATTGCTGAACAGCTTGATCAGGACAAAAAGAATGTCCGGGTTGTATGGTTTAAAAGAATAGCAGTGGCTGCTTCTTTGCTACTCGCATTCATTGCCGGGTGGCAACTTCATCAGTCGCATAATATGCAACTGAAAGGAGATTCTGTGTCTATTGTAAAAACGAGGGATGTAAAACCGAATGTTGTCGATCGGAAAAATGACTATTTGTCAATCAAGAAAGAATCTGTTGTAAAAAATGAGCATATTACGCAGGCTTATAAAAGTGGGGTCGAGAAAAGTTCTGTTGTAAACGCAAAATTACCTGTTGCAAAAAGCCTGCAGTCTGGTGTTGCTTCATTAGGTAAGCCTAAGGTTTCATCCAATAGGGAGGTAGCGACGCTGGCTGCAAATACAATTTCTTTTCCCGGTAAACAGATTAGACCGAATGTCTCTTTGGAAATGAATGTAGTAAATACTGATTCTGTAAAGAATCAAGAACTTCGAAATTTAATCAGGATTCCTTCTATAGAGAATAGAAAGTTCGAAAATACAATAGAGACTGCACTTCTGCAAAAGAGCCGTATTGGCGAAAAGTCTTTATCGGAGACAGATAAGTTGATTATGACCAGAAATTTGGAGCAGCTTAAGTCTCCAAAAGAGAAAAAGAAACTCAATTTTTCTGTAGGGGCTCAATTTGCATCTTCAGCCTCATTTAATAATCCACAGTCTTCCAATTATGCCGGAAATTCCTTCATGGCAACCGATGCAGTTCCGCAGCCTTCAAAGGTAGAGAATCTGAAAGCGGGTATGGGTGCAGGACTTACTTTTGAGGTTAAAACTTCTAAGAGAATCAGTATCCAAAGCGGGGTCTTTTATTCGAGACTACAGCAGGGGAATAGGGGGCTCAGTGTTAGTAATGATTCATGGCCTGCAACATTTACTTCATTAATGGCATCTCAGCCTATGCTGGTGAAAAATAATACAACATGGGTTGCGAATTCTGCATGGGGCATTGCAAGAATCCGTCAATATCCTCTAGATAATTTTAAAGCGAATGCTGTTAGAGGAGACCTGACAACTTATGCAACGACCTCAGAAGGCGTTGACTTCAATCAGCAGGCGGAATATATTGAGGTTCCTCTTTTGCTTCGCTATAAACTATTTGAGCATAGATTCAGATTTGATCTTTTGGGGGGACTGGGTGCCAACTTTCTGGTTGGAAATGATTTCTATCAGATAAGCAAAGGAGAGCGTGTCAGCATCGGCAAAACCGACGACATGAATAATTTCTCATACAGCAGTATTATGGGAATGGGAATGAGTTATGGGCTTACTCCGACAATTCGAATTAGCCTTGAACCAAAATTGAAATATTTTCTTAATTCTTTAAGCAATAGCGCGACGGTTGATATGAAACCCTGGATTTTTGGAGTCTATGCCGGTCTGAATTTTAACTTCTAACTTGATTCGGGATTGACTAATAGTGTTTTGAAGAATTAACGTTGATCCGAAAATACGAGAGAACTACTTTAAGAGAATTATCTCTGATCTGATGTATTGGTCATGCTTCTGCCGAACTTTTCTTTCTTCTTTTAATCAACTATTATTAATTCTTAGACGTTCATCTTATAATGACAGAGTCAGTCTTGAAATCGTTTTTAAAAGGTTATTTTTGCCGATTAAGAATGAAGAATTGTCTTTGTGCTGTGATTGTCTGTGGAACAACTGCTTATCATTAAGCGCAAGACGGGAGGGTTTTTAAATGGATAAGGATCGTAATCAGGAAATAGATACAATAGAAGAAACTAAAGTAAGAGTGCGTGGTGCAAGGGTGCATAACCTACAGGATATAGATGTCGATATTCCCCGCAACAGCCTTACGGTCATAACCGGACTAAGTGGATCCGGTAAATCTTCTTTGGCATTTGATACCATTTATGCAGAAGGACAGCGACGGTATATTGAAACTTTCTCTTCCTATGCCCGATCATTCCTTGGAAACATGGAACGTCCGGATGTGGATGAGATAACCGGACTTAGTCCTGTGATTTCGATTGAGCAAAAGACAACGAATAAAAATCCACGTTCAACGGTAGGAACTGTTACTGAAATCTATGATTTTATGCGTCTGCTTTATGCAAGAGCTTCGGAAGCTTTTTCATACAACACCGGAGAGAAGATGGTTAAATATACAGATGACCAGATTCTTAATCTGATTCATGAAAACTTTGAAGGTCGACGCATTTATATTCTTGCTCCTGTTGTAAAAGGTCGTAAGGGACATTATCGTGAACTCTTCGAACAAATTCGGAAAAAGGGATTTTTGAATGCCCGTGTTGATGGTACTATTCGTGAATTGACTCATGGCTTAAAGGTCGATCGATTCAAAAATCACTTCATTGAAATTCTGATTGACAAAATACTTGTAAGTGAAGCTTCTGCCAAGCGGATGAAAGATTCTGTGGCACAGGCAATGCGTCATGGGAATGGCGTTACGATGATTCTTGATGTCGATAACAACAGCTTTCGCTATTATAGCCGGCAGTTAATGTGTCCGTCTACCGGACTTTCCTACAATGAACCGGCCCCTCATTCGTTTTCATTTAATTCACCTCAGGGAGCATGCCCTCGTTGTCATGGGTTGGGGGTCGTCGATGAAATTGATGTCGATCGGATTATTCCCGACCAAAAGGTGAGTATTTATAAAGGAGGGATCATCCCACTTGGACCATATAAAAATACGGTCATATTCTGGCAAATTGAGTCAATTGCCGAACAGTATGGCTTTACCTTGAAAACTCCGGTTGCGGATATCCCGGAGGAAGCATTGAATATCATTCTCTATGGAACCAATGAACGAATTCCAATAAAGAATTCTCCATTGGGTGCTTCTGCCAGTTATATGATGACCTATGAAGGAGTCGTTAAATATATAGAGGATCAACGTGACGATGAAGCTTCCGCTACGGCACAGAAGTGGGCGGATCAGTTTGTTACCCATGCTGTTTGTCCTGATTGTAACGGGTTTAGACTGAATAAAGAAGCTCTTCATTTTCGTGTTGATAATAAGAATATAGGAGAACTTACCAATATGGACCTTTCTGAACTGTCGGAATGGCTGGATGGTTTGGAAAATCGTTTGTCTGACCGGCAACGACAAATTGGGACGGAAATTATAAAAGAGATTCGAGATAGACTAGGTTTTCTGCTTGACGTTGGATTGGAGTATCTAACTCTTGATCGGGGTTCTGTAACTTTGTCAGGAGGAGAATCGCAACGGATCCGATTGGCGACACAGATCGGTTCTCAACTTGTAAATGTGCTTTATATTCTGGATGAGCCCAGTATTGGGTTGCATCAAAGGGATAACCTGCGACTCATTCAAAGTTTGGAACGTTTAAGGGATTCCGGAAACTCCGTTATCGTTGTTGAACATGACCGGGATATGATGCTGAAGGCAGACTATGTAGTTGATATGGGTCCATTCGCAGGAAAGCTGGGCGGAAAGGTCGTAGCTAGTGGCTCTCCTCAGGATATATTGAAATCGGGATCTCTGACTGCACAATATCTTTTGAATGAAAAACAGATTGTAATTCCTGCCAAAAGGAGAAAGGGCAAGGGTACGAAGTTGGTGTTGAAAGGATGTAAAGGAAATAATCTGAAAAGTGTAGATGTTGAATTCCCTTTGGGGACTTTTATATGCGTTACCGGTGTGTCCGGCAGTGGAAAGTCTACTCTTATCAATGAAACCCTTCAGCCTATTCTGAGTCAACATTTCTACCGATCATTAAAAGATCCTCTTGCCTATGACTCAATCGAAGGAATCGAACTGATTGATAAAGTTGTTCAGGTCGATCAATCTCCGCTTGGACGTACGCCCAGGTCTAATCCTGTTACCTATACGAATATTTTCTCTGAGATCAGGAATCTGTTTGCAAAGCATCCCGAATCAAAGATTCGCGGATATAAACCCGGTCGTTTTTCATTTAATGTCAAAGGCGGAAGATGCGAGGAGTGCCAGGGGGCAGGTGTAAAGACTATTGAAATGAATTTCCTTCCCGACGTTTATGTGCATTGTGATAAATGTAACGGGAAACGCTATAATCGGGAAACACTTGAAATTCGGTATAAGGGAAAATCGATTAGTGATGTCCTTGATATGACAATCAGTCAGGGTGTTGAATTCTTTGAGAATATCCCATCGATTGCTCACAAGTTAAAAACACTTCGGGATGTCGGACTCGGGTATATCACGCTCGGGCAAGCTTCGACTACGCTTTCCGGGGGAGAATCACAACGTGTTAAACTTGCTGCCGAACTTGCAAAGAGAGATACGGGTAAAACCCTTTATATTCTGGATGAGCCTACTACCGGCTTGCATTTCGAAGATATCAGAGTGCTGTTGGTTGTACTTAATAAATTGGTAGAGAAAGGGAATACGGTTATTGTGATTGAACACAATCTGGATGTAATAAAAACAGCGGATTATATCATCGACATTGGGCCTGACGGAGGGAGAAAAGGGGGTGAGGTTTTATGTGCCGGAACGCCTGAAGAGGTAATTAATAATGAAAACTCATATACTGCAAAATTCTTGAAGGAAGAACTAGTCCGATCTAAGAAAAATTAGACAGAAGGGACAAGTTATGACCTTGTTGTTTGAACGCCTTGAACGTTTGATGCAGTTTCCCCTTATTGATAGAATTCAACAATCTGAAAACCGGAGCAGCGTGCTTATATAGATAAAGCACGCTGCTCCGATTGTTTTGAAGAACCCCGTGTTTCTGATCCGGTCAAAATTACTTCGTCTGTATTATAATCTGCTGCTTACCTACAATTCTGCTTCAACAATGTATGGCCGGTGATCTGAACCGATGGTCTCTTCAGGAACAAGTGAATTCAGAATTGTAAAATTCTTTTGCGGTGCAAAGAATATGTAGTCAATCTTAATGGTTGGTTTATCTGAAGGGTAAGTGTAAATTTCATCATCTCTTTTATTGCGAGAAAAATAGGGATCCAAAAACTTTAATTCGGGAGCATCGGGAGTCATATTGAAATCACCGGCTAATATCTTTGGATATTTAATTGTATTTGAGATGTTGAGGATTCTTTTAATCTGTATGGGGCGGTCAGAATTCTTATCATTCTGATCAATATGGGTACACATTAATGAGATCGTATCTCCTGATCCAAGTTTGACATTTGCGACAAGCAAAGCTCTTGATTCCCTCCCTTTGGAATATGGAAGTATATAATTCTTTGATGAGCATATGGGATAACGACTAAGGATTGTGATTCCATATTGTCCGTCGTCAAAAGGCATTGCCGTGCCAAATAATGCAGATAGTTTTGTCCGATATGCAAGTTCTGTCGCAATGTCCATTCCCCTGGATCTTTTTGTATAACGATCTACTTCTTGCAGAAACACAACATCCGGATTTTGACGGGTAATAACTTTAGATAAATAGTCCAGATCAAAATCCTCTTTCAACGTCGCTCCGTGGTAAATGTTATAAGTCATAATTCTGATCTTTTCTTTACCTGTCGCCTCGTGGTTGGAACAAATAGAAATGATTAAGCAGACTAAAAATGGAATGAGAACTTTTTTCATATTGGCGTTTTGTTCTAAATGTGGTTGAGTTAGGAATTTAGCCGCATAATACGGATTCTTAATACATTAAAGGTAATAAGAAATAATGACGAATTTGATTGAGCAATATGAGAAACGACAAGAAAAAAGTATGGAGGGGAAAAGAGATCGTGAAAATTCTAAGTGATTATAGAAATAAAAGACAATTATTCATAAACTGTAAAGCTAAACGTTCTCAAAAATTGGAGATCGATTTTTTATAGGGATAACAATCACCCTGTTTGTCCTTTAATTGAATTGCCATTGTATTACCCGTTAGGTGAGAAATAGATCGACATAGAATTCTGAGGGAAGAAAAAACATTCAAGAACGAATAATTCCGGAATAAATAACAGTTAGGGGATTAACAATGCAATGCTAAAACAGATCTATATCAGCTCCCATTTTGAACCATTCATTACACATCCGTCAAACAAGGTTCGAACGTCATTTCGATATACAAACCATGTCTGAACCATGTCCAAAGGACGAACGAGATACGGTGTTGTTTCCTTGTTGATGCGCTTATATTTTGATTCCGGTTCAGGGGAGGGAGAGACACAAGGCTCTTCCTTTTCATACTTTCAAAATTCTTTGTCTGTCATCAAACATCCTCAGGTTTTACGTTGACTCAGGGAAGTGATAATCACATGGTAAACAAAGAATTGCTTGGTTATAGGATTGGCATTGGCTTGTTCAGTAGCAAGTTTGCGAGTGAGGTAAATAAGGAACAGTATTATGTGAGGCGTTTTGTATCGGGTCTTAATGGTTTTGTAGCTCTGTTCTCATTTCTTTAAACGCGTATATAAATAAATAGAGGCCGATTTATTTGCCTAATTATTTTAAAAGTGAAAGAACCAGGTTGCGAGAAGGTAGAAGTAATGAGCGGATATACCTGCAATAATTCCACCGATCGTTTGTGCCAGAATTCCTTTTGAAGTGAGTTGTCTGAATCCCAATGCATCGAACATGGCAGTGTAAGTACTTAAAAATCCGCTCCAACACATTCCGATAGCAGTAAAAACGGCTATTGCATTTCCGTTAATGATATGTTGTTGCATGAATACTTTTACCAACGAAAGAGCTGCACCTACTGCACCTAAAGAGGTGATTGGGAATGCAATCAGTTGAGGATCATCAAACCCAAACAAAGGTTTAAATATCCATCGGCAATATTCTGCAAGGCGGGGAAGGATTGGCACTCCTTCATAGGCTAGTCCCTGATATCCGATTGCCGGATCTTTGGGACCGAAGGTGATCAGCATGATGAAAGTGCTGATGATTAGAACTCCCGGGATAATGGTCAGCCCTAAATCGACTCCCGACCTTCCTCCATCGAGGATTGAATTGAGCAGCCGCATAAATATACCCCCCTGGGATTTAAAGTTTATCTGAGACTCATCGCCTTTATTTTTGAGTGGTTCTTCCTGTGGTAGGTGCGATTTGACAAAGTATTGCATGAGCCTTGTCGATACGATTGCTCCGATAGTGGCTCCTCCAAATCCGATCAGTGCTTCTTTAAAGAAGCCGACCCCTGTCATGTAGGTTATAACAATTAGCCCCATCCCAAATGCAGTTCCGAAATTTGCTAATGAGATTAATTCGATCTTTTTGAAGTAATGGCTGAAGTTCTTGTCTTTTGCCAGGCCGATGATTGCCGGATTGTCAGAAAGAAATGTCAATACCCCTGCAAGAGCAGATACTCCGGGTAGATTAAAGAGAGGCCTCATAAATGGTTGCAGGATGTATTCGATCAATCTCACGACTCCGAATTCAACCAGTAATTTGCTTAGAGCACTTGTGAGAACGATGATCCCCATGAGATAAAAAACCGTGTTCATCAATAAGTTCCATGCGGTTTTCATAATTGTGTTCAACATGTTGGCTACACCCATGCTGTGGCCCAGGTAGCCAAAGAATCCGAAGAAGATCGTCAGGAAGATGAATGCTTCATAACGTCTTTTTATCAGAAAATCGGATTGCTTCAATTTCTGAATTGCGTTCATTGTTTTATTCTTTACCCGTCACAAAGGAACAATGACTTCTGTTTTCAAACAATGATAAATATGGGTGATTTTGTTTTGGATTTTTTTATTACAACAATTCATATCGGCTTTGATGATTTTTAAATATTAATCTATTAAATTCAATTCTTTTATCAAACGGCATTAAATTTGCTGAAAGCTTAATCTAAAACATGCAATTATTATGAAGAGTGTCGAGATTTATTGTGAGAATAATCAGAGCTCAAAATTATATCCTCTTGGTACAACTCTTCTGGAGATTGCCGAAGACCTTGAAATAGAATTAAAGTTTCCTATTTGCGGGGCTTTGGTAAACAACAAGGCTAAGGAGTTGACATATAGTATTGTCAAAGCAAAGAATATTCGTTTTTTTGATTATACCCATGAAGACGGTCGAAGAATATATGTTCGTTCTTTGATTTTTGTCCTGTATAATGCTATCTGTGAGGTTTTTCCTCAGGTCGGATTTAAACTGGAGCATGGGATTTCCCGTGGTTACTATTGTGAGTTGGAAGATCTGGGTCGGAATATTACAGATGATGATGTTTTTGCTTTGGTTGAAGAAATGAAGGCGATCATAAAAAGAGATATTCCTTTTGTGCGTCAGGGCCTTCCGACTGAACGGGTAGTCGATATTTTCAATCAACAGGGACTTTATGAAAAAGCCCGGTTGTATGAAGAACAGGGGAATATTTATTCGTATGTGTACTTTCTGGACGGGAGGGCCAATTATTTCTACGGGCAGCTTTTCCCGTCTACCGGTTATTTGGGGCTTTTTAGTCTTGAACGATATTATCACGGGTTGTTGCTGAGAATTCCGAATCCTGAAAAGATCAATACTTTGATGGAGTTTGACAAGCAGGATAAGCTATTTGAGATCTTTCAGGAACATAAAGATTGGGCCGAGATTGTCGGCGTTTCCGTTATTGCGAGTTTGAATGATTTTACATACAAGAAAAAGGCTGGAGAGGTAATTAAAATCTCTGAAGCTTTGCATGAAAGGAAAATTGTTGAGATTGCAAATAAGATTTATGATCGTCGTGATAAAGCAAAGATTGTTTTAATTGCCGGCCCCTCTTCTTCGGGGAAGACAACTTTTAGCAAACGGCTTGCTGTTCAGCTGGCCGTGAGCGGATTGAAACCGGAGTTGATTTCGTTGGATAACTATTTTGTAGATCGTGAAAGGACACCGAAAGATATTCACGGACAATACGACTTTGAGGCCTTGGAAGCCATAGATATTGACTTCTTTAACCAGAATCTGATCGATTTGATGAATGGGGAGGAGATTGTATTGCCCAGATTTGATTTTAAAACAGGGTCCAGATATTTCAATGGAGATAAACTTAAATTAAAGAAGAACGGGGTAATTATTATTGAAGGGATTCATGCATTAAATCCCCAATTGATACCGCATATCAATCCTGAGAATACTTTTAAAATATTTATTTCTGCATTGACTCAGATTTCGATAGATTTTCATAATCATATTCCAACTACTGATAATCGTTTGATCCGGAGAATAATTAGGGATAATAAATATCGCAATTATTCTTGCCTTGATACGATTCGTCGATGGACAAGTGTTCGTAAAGGCGAAGAGAAGAATATTTTCCCTTTTCAGGAAAATGCAGATATCATGTTTAATTCTTCGCAGATTTATGAGCTGGGAGTGCTGAAGAAGTATGTAGAGCCTATGTTGTCATCCATTCCTGAGAATCAACCGGAATACAATGAAGCAGTCCGGTTACTGTCATTCTTATCTTATATCAGGCCGATTGACGACGCTGAGATTCCTCCGACTTCTTTGCTGAGAGAATTCCTCGGTGGAAGTAGTTTTGCTTATTGATTTTCTTGACCTGTATAATAAATAGAGTATATTTGCACGTTATTTGTTATGACGTAACTTATTTAGTGAAGAATTGAGGTTTAATAGACTCGTGGTTGTGTGGTATATTGGTTAGTCTGCTGGTCTTAATTTGATTAGCTAAATTATTTAATTTAACAGGTAATGAGTAGTGTTTATTCAAAGATGGAAAGAGTAGTTGCTCATACCAATTCTCTTGATGGGTCTTGGCATGTCGTTCAGGTAG
>JAUZOB010000094.1 GCA_030706665.1 Bacteroidota bacterium | reverse complement strand
TTAACCACTGAAGCTATTTTGATCTACCATGATGCTACCTTTGCGCTACCCTTAACTTACCAGGGGGGGTAAAGTAAGGGTAGGTTGAGGGTAATAAACGGTAAAGCAAAGTAGGTTGTGCTTTACTGAAATCAGTATACACATTTATGTGGATTCTATCGCATAAGGATTCATGGTATTAAAATATATGCATATATAAAACTTCATTGGAAACATGGGATGGTGAACGGATCTTTACAAGTAAAAAGAGCCTTAAAATGGTTTAAAAAGGGGACTGATTTGTAAAAAATAGTAAAAAAGAGCTAATAATTTATTGATTTCATTGACAAGTTATTTTTTTATTGTGCAGATATTCAAATGAAAAGCGGAACGGGACACCCCGTTGTGGAAAGATTAGGCTGTAAAGCATGTTTTGCAGCATTCTTTATAAGATTTTTTTGGCGTAATTTCACCTTCGCAAAACAACTAAAATTACTCGGTTATGATTGAATATGCAAAAGTCATTCTTCCGAAAGTTAGCTTTAGTAGGGAATTATTTGAGAAAGAGCTGAGAAAATGCATTAGCTGGGTTGAAAAAGATCAACGCAGTGAATTAGGCAAGTGGTGTTATGAGCAATTTGGAGCCCTCTTCCCGGATATTCTTTCCAGGTATTTTAAAAACGTAGCTGCATAATATTTTTTTTCGGAATTTTTAAGAAGGCTTCTCATTATGGGAAGCCTTCTTAATTTATGGAAATCGGGGAAAGGCTGTTGTCATTGAGTTGTTTCCTTATCCTTAGGAATTCATTGCCTGATTATGCATTACTTTTTGACTTGTGAAAGTTGAAGCCTGTTTTTATAGTATTGACTCCATAAGACAGATTGTATCCTGTGGTATTATCGCACTTTTTAATCTCACTGCGAGAAGACAATAAATAATTATCTAAAGGTGAAAATGATTTGTTTGTTTTAATATGTCGGGGATCCTGAATTTCTGATTAGATCTGTCGCAAAAGGGGCAAAAATAAAGAGGGATGTATCAACGGATACATCCCTCTTGTTTAAATATAGTAAAGAATTCTTTGGCAGAAAAGAGAATCTTTTACTTGAATCGAGTGTAGAATAATGATCAACCGCATTTTGAAGTTCCGCAGTCAGAACAGGTAAGACATCCTTCCTGATAGATAACTTTGTCTGAACCGCAATTGGGGCAATGTTGCCCGTCGGCTACAGTGCCATTCGGAATATATTTTTTCAAAGCACGGGCAACCCCGTTTTTCCAGGTATTGATAGATTCAATGTCAAACTGGAGACTTGAAACAAGTTCAACAACTTTGGAGATCGGCATTCCGTGACGTAAAGTGCCGGAGATTAATTTAGCGTAGTTCCAGTATACAGGGTTAAATTTATAAGAAAGGCCTTCGATTGTGGTTTTGTAGCCTTGTTTGTTGCAATATTGGAAGTCATATCTTGAAACCCCGTCTTCATCACGACTTTTGATGATTTTCCCGCGCGTAACAGAGCGAGGAAGAAGAATTCCGTCTTCGTCATCAGCAAGACCGGTAAAGATTTCGTAAGGGCGTTCGTCAATTAATCCAATAAAGGCAATCCATTTTTCTCTGCTGTTTTGGAATCTTACAACGTCGGTATCAAGTTCAATGGGACGTTTGGTGGGAAATGGAGTAAGTCCGTCTTTTTTAGATGGAGCAGAACTGGCTACCAATACACCGGCACGTGAACCTTCCCGATATACTGTAACACCTTTACATCCCACTTTCCAAGCCTCAAAATAGAGTTTATCGACAAGCTCTTCGGGGGCATTTGCCGGGAGATTGATGGTTACGCTAATAGAATGATCGACCCATTTCTGGATGCGTCCCTGCATTCTTACTTTATTTAGCCAGTCAACATCGTTTGAGGTGGCTTTGTAATAAGGTGATTTTTGAATTAGTTCGTCAAGTTCCTCCTGTGGATAGTTCTTAGTTAAGTCAAACCCATTGATTTCCATCCATATTTTAAATTTATGATGGAAAACGGTATACTCTTCCCATGAATCGCCAACTTCATCAATAAAGTCAACTCTTACTTCTTTGTCGTTCGGATTTACTTTGCGGCGGCGTTTATATACCGGAAGGAATACCGGTTCAACTCCGGAAGTAGTTTGTGACATTAAACTGGTCGTTCCGGTGGGCGCAATGGTTAAAAGTGCAATATTGCGGCGTCCGGATTTAACCATGTCTTCATAAAGAGCAGGGTCTGCTTCGCGGATTCGATTGATGAACGGGTTCTTTTTCTCGCGATTGGCATCGTAAATTTTAAAAGCTCCACGCTCTTTGGCCATATTGACAGAAGATGCATATGCCGAAAGGGTGACTGTCTTGTGAATTTCTTCAGAGAAATCTGTTGCATCGGGGCTTCCATAACGAAGTCCGAGTGCTGCAAGCATATCGCCTTCGGCGGTAATTCCAACACCTGTACGACGGCCTTCAAGCGCTTTGGTCTTGATGCTCATCCAGAGGTTTCTTTCAACCAGTTTTATATCTTTTCCTTCAGGATCGGAATCAATTTTAGAGATAATCGCTTCGATTTTTTCAATTTCAAGATCGATTATATCATCCATTATTCTTTGCGCATATCCGATATGTTCCCGGAACAGATCAAAGTTGAATTTTGCATGGGGAGTAAACGGATTTTCTACATATTCATACAGATTAATGGCGATCAGACGACAGCTGTCGTATGGACAAAGTGGAATTTCACCACATGGATTTGTTGAAACGGTACGGTATCCCAGGTCTGCATAACAATCCGGAACAGATTCTCTGATGATGGTATCCCAGAAAAGAATTCCGGGTTCTGCTGATTTCCATGCATTGTGAACAATTTTTGACCAGATGGCTTTGGCATTCACTTCTTTAACAAACCAGGGTTCTTCGCTAAAGATAGGATACTGTTGACGATACGGACGATCTTCTTCGACCGAGCGCATGAAGTCATCGTCTATTTTAACCGATACATTGGCCCCTGTTACTTTCCCGGGTTCCATTTTGGCGTCAATGAAACTTTCAGAATCAGGATGTTTGATGGAAACAGAGAGCATTAATGCACCCCGACGACCATCTTGAGCAACTTCTCTGGTCGAATTGGAGAAACGTTCCATGAACGGAACTAATCCGGTTGAAGTAAGTGCCGAGTTTTTAACCGGTGAGCCTTTGGGGCGAATGTGCGATAAATCGTGTCCGACTCCTCCGCGACGCTTCATTAATTGTACTTGTTCCTGGTCAATCTTCAAGATTCCGCCATAGGAGTCTGCATCTCCTTCGTTTCCGATCACAAAACAATTAGACAAAGATGCAATTTGAAATTCATTCCCGATGCCGGTCATTGGACCTCCTTGAGGGATGATATATTTAAATTTGCGTATCAGGTCAAATATTTGCTTTTCGCTAAGCGGATTTGGATATTTCTTCTCGATTCTGGCAATTTCACCTGCAATTCGATGATGCATATCATCGGGGGTCAACTCAAAAATATCTCCGGCAGAATTCTTCAGTGCGTATTTATTAACCCAGACTCTCGCTGCAAGATCATCACCGTTGAAATATTTTAATGATGCCTCGTAGGCTTCGTCAGGTGTGTAGGTTTTTGGGGTCTTCTTTTCTGACATTCTGATTTCTTTTGCCGATAATTCCATAATGTAAGGCTATTTTTGAGATTAATGAAAAGGGTTAAATATCTTTATTTTTGAATTTTGAGTGCTTTCTGATTGTTTTCATATTTATACTGCAATTTAAGCACAATGATTCAATTTTGGGAACTTTTTTTTCATGTTAAAAATAAAGTTTTCAACCTATATGTGTTAACATGTTGATCTTTATTATTTTGCAATAACAAAGAATTGGAAAAGTTTACAGAAAATGAAATAATAAGAAATGGTGAGATGGGAATTGTGATATGAATGGAAAGATTTCTGGTTATAAAATTAAACCAAATTCCGTTATAAAGAGTAAATTTCAGAAAGAATTTTCAATGTTGCACCACGATTTGTATTTACATAGTTTTTTGCTTTTTCTCCGGCCTTTCGGAGCTCTTCGGGGTCGGAAAGGAACTGATCGAAGACATTTTTCAATGAATTAAAGTCATTTATGCAAAAGGCACCATTAAGGGCAACCATATCGCAGGCTTCTTTAAATCGGGTGTAGTTGGGTCCGAAGATGACCGGCATTCCATAGGTAGCGGCTTCCAGTGTGTTGTGAATTCCGACACCGAAGCCTCCTCCGATATAGGCAATATGACCGTATCGATAAACCGAAGAAAGCATTCCGTATCCATCGATGATAAGGACACGATATTGAGCTAGGTCTTCGGATTCTGTTATCTCTGAGTATAATTTAAAAGGCACCTTTAGCTTTTGGCATAATGAAGAGAGATTTCCATTGTTTACTTCATGTGGCGCAATGATATAACGGGTTTCTTTTGTGTCTTCGTTAATGTAATGAATCAGGAGCTCTTCATCGGGGTCCCATGAACTGCCGATTATAACAACAGGGAAAGAGGCCGTGAATTTTGCAATTGAAGGAAGCTCTTTTGATTGTTTTGCGATTTGGCAAACACGGTCGAAGCGAGTATCTCCGGAAACAATGACCTTATTGATGTTATACCGTTCCAAAAGATTCTTCGATTCCTGATCCTGTACGAAAAGCATCGTAAAAGCATCGAGGATTTTTCTGTACCACCCGCCCCAGGGTTTAAAGAAAGCCTGATTTTCGCGGAAGATAGCAGAAATGATATAGGTGGGGATGTTACGGTCCTTCAGTTCGGTGATGTAATGATACCAAAATTCATATTTGACAAAGAATACTTTCTCCGGTTTTATGGTTTCAATAAAGCGAACTGCGTTTTTACGGGTATCAAGAGGTAAATAACAGATCAGGTCAGCCTGTTCGTAGTTTTTTCTTACCAAATAACCAGAAGGAGAGAAGAATGTGAGAACAATCTGATGTTCAGGATGTGCTTTTCTTAGTTCTTCAATCACAGGGCGTCCTTGCTCAAATTCTCCCAATGAAGCGCAATGGAACCAGATTACAGGTTTGGTAGGAGAAAGCTTATTTTCAATTGAAGAGAAAAAGTTTTTTCTTCCCAGAATCCACTGACGGGCTTTTTCATTTCTGAAGGATGCAATACAGATCAGAGAATAAAAAAGACGAATAATCAGGTCGTAAATTATCACCATTGCAATTTTTTTTTGTGCCCCCAAAGGTAAATGATTATTGCTTTCAGATCACACCTCTTTTAATTATTTCCTGCCAAAATCTGCAGGAATCTCTCCCCAAGCCTTAGTTTCCCACTTCAAAACACGGTTGGGATATGAATTCTCCGATAGCCATTTTTCTGCTCGTTTCAGCAGCTCAAATAGTTCTTTATTTGATTCTGATGGTTTAATAGTTGTTTTAGTTTTTTTATTCCGAACCCAGGAAATCGCTGTTTTACTGTCGGAATACACCGGAATAGATAGATTATTTTTCTTGAGATATGCAAGGGCATGCACAATTCCGAGGAATTCTCCGATGTTATTGGATCCGTCACGGAATGGGCCCATTCTGAATATCTTCTTTCCGGTTTTGGTATATACGCCTTGGTATTCTACGTCGCCGGATGCGGTGTTCCATGCTCCATCGACGCAAAGACTATCAGAAATGGGAGTTCCTATCCTTTTAAGTTCTTCCTTGTCTACTTTGGGCTTGAAGTTTTTCTTTCCCAAATAATTTTCCGGAGGGCTGTAAAAAGCAGCTTCCGCAATTTCCTTACTTGGAAATGCTTTATATATGGCCCCCGGGTATCCGGATATTTGTTTTTGGCAGTCCTGCCATTTTTCATAAATCCCGGGTTGATGTCCTTTCCAGACAACGTAGTATTTCTTTTCGCTCATAAGGGTAGAATCATTCTCCAAAAATAAAAAAAGGCCTGCATTTTAGCAGACCTTTATGAATGTAAAATGAAGAATATTATTACTGTACGATTGTCATCTCGTCTATGAGACGCTGACATCCGGCAAATTTATCAATGATGAAAAGCACATAGCGTATATCGACGTTGATGCACTTCTGTAGTTCTGATTCAAAAGCTACATCTCCGCTCATTGCTTCCCAGTTTCCATCAAAAGCCAATCCGAAGAGTTCACCGTTAGAGTTGATTACCGGACTGCCTGAATTTCCACCGGTGATATCGTTATTGGTCGTGAAGCAAACGTGTAATGTTCCATCTGCATCACAATAACGGCCATAATCATTCTTTTCGTAAAGAGTTTTGAGCTTTGCGGGAACATCGAATTCATAATCTCCCGGAACTTCTTTTTCCATCACTCCTTTCAAGGTAGTATAATAAAGGTATTTTACCGCATCGCGGGCAGTATAGTCTCCTACTTGTCCATAACTAATACGCATTGTTGAGTTTGCATCCGGATAAAATACCTCGTTCTTTTTCATCTCCATCAATCCTGAAATAAACAGTCGGTTCCCTTTATCGATGTTTTCGGAGAATTGTCCCGTTTCCGCATACATTGTGAATAAAAGGCCCAGAATCTCTTTTGATAGCTGACAGGCAGGATCCTTGCCAATTATTCTTTTGGAGGGGTCGTTTAATACCGCTTCCAGTTTCTCCTTGCTTGCAAATATTGATTTTGCAAATACATAGTCGGAGTATGCCTGGAAATTGTTTTTAAACTTACGTTTGATGATATCGAAAGTATGAGGAAGAAACTTCTCATCTACATTTTGAGCATAAAGTTTAAGCATAGCGGCAAAGACCTGATGATCGGTTGAGGGACTGTAATCCTTATAAAATTCATCCGCTCTTTCGCGTAATTTTTGTATCTCGGCATCAACAGCCTCCTTGTCATCGGGCGATGCGGAAAGTACATCTTCTAATCCTTTTGACATCATGGCTATATCGAGAATCTCCGTTCCCCCTAATAAACATTCGTATAAATAATTTTGTGCTTTTGAATAAGGAATCATCTGAGTATAAGAATCGGCAAGCAGGGAGAGAACTTTCCCATATTTTTTAACTCGGTTGGAATCTTGCTGTACCCATTCGGTAAATTCTTTTTCAAGAGCTCTTTTCTTTTCCAGAACATTAAGATTTTTAAGCCCTTTATTCATTCCGATGCTGTTCTTCCAGTAATTCGAACTGATTGAATATTTGGAAGAATATTGAATCCGTATTTTATCGCTGGCTTTCATATCTTTCAGCCAGATATCTTGTTTGATCTCCCTGACAACGATGCGTGCCTGGTTCGATAAGTTCATTCTTTCTTCAATTCCCCATGAGGACAGATAGCGGTCAGTACTTCCGGGATAACCGATTGTCATGGCAAAATCACCTTTCTTCGCTCCTTTAAGAGAGATGGGAAGATGATGCTTAGGTTTTAACGGAACATTGTTGGGAGAGTACTCTGCCGGCTTCCCATCGGGAGAAGCGTAAATACGGAACATACTGAAGTCACCGGTATGACGTGGCCACATCCAGTTGTCGGTATCTCCTCCAAATTTACCAATCGAGGAAGGGGGTGCTCCAACGAACCGAACATCAGTATAGACTTCATAAACAAAAAGGTAAAAAGAATTACCGGCAAAGAAATCTTTTACCATTGCCCGATAATGAGTGTTTCCTTTGGCTGCCTTTTCGATTTCTGCACTTTCTTTGGCAATTTGTTCATTCCGATCTTCTTCCGTCATATTATCCTTCAATTTCGAAAGAATACGATCAGTAACATCTTCGATTCGGACCAGGAACGTGGCTGTTAATCCTGGTGTAGGAATTTCCTCTTCAAACTTATTAGCCCAATAGCCATTTGTCAGGTAATCGTTTTCAACAGTACTGTGTTGTTGAATTGCAGAATAGCCGCAATGGTGATTGGTCAGTATTAATCCTTTGTCAGAAATAATCTCACCGGTACATCCTTGACCAAAAATAACAACTGCATCTTTTAAGCAGGAATGGTTAATACTGTAAATGTCTTCAGCCGAGAGTTTTAATCCCTTATCCTGCATGCCTTTTATATTGAGTTTATTTAAAAGTGCAGGAATCCACATTCCCTCGTCAGCTTTGACTTCGCCGATAAGAACAGAAAGAAAAAGAATAATAACAGACAATCGTCTCATTTCGAAAAATAGTGTTTATGAAAAGTAATCTTACAAATTAAATTATACATCGGGTAAATCCCAATCTTTTTAACGTTTTATAACCTTTTTTTTAATTGTGGTACAATGCATTGGTAGTGAGTATGAATATGAAAAAAGAGACTGTCTGAAAAGATGAACAGGTAGATTTTGAACTTACAGATCATGCTCTATGTTTCGAATGACTCTACACTGAATGAACAGTTTTACGCTAGAGTCAAATGCAAAAGCGAGCATGGAGCTAATCTGTTTGCAATCTGTAAGCGCATTAAAAATCAACCAATCTTTTCTGACAGCCTCTTTTGGTTTTCTTTTTTATTTTAAAGACAATATAATCATGTCTTCTGCAGCATCAGCAGTCTTTACAACTTTTTGATGCTTTACTCCTTTTGTATCTGTGAAGACAAATAGGTATTCGGTATTCTTCTTTAATTTGAATTTGAGAAATTTATTCAGATCATCAGTAGAAGAAGAAGAATATCCAAAATCGATTTCTTTACCCTCTGATAAAACACCTATTCGGGCTGCAATCCGGTTGTTGCCATCAGGAGAGCATGAGTCGTCTTTTTGAAGCACAACACTGACAAGGGTTTCATCATCTTTCAATTTTTCTCCGGACAATTGCTCCTGATACTCTTTGATGTAACGGTCGGTCACATTAAATGCGTGAACGTAGCGGATCTTTTCATCCCATACCAACGTGAAGTAAGTTCCTGCAGGTTTGAATGAAGAAGCAAAGATCCAGTGCAATCTCTTTGATGGATCAGCTTTTCCTGCATCAGCCAGGAACCAACTGTGATTGAGCTTATCGGGGTAAAATTCGGTAAAATACCATTGTCCGTCGAGCCATACTTCTACCCAGTTGTGATTCCCTCTCATATTTGTCCACATTGCAGTACCGGCTACACGGGCAGGAATGCCGACAGCTCTGAAGGCATCCGCAAGAATGATTGATAATCCGCTGCAGGTTGCCATATGTTGTTGCATGGATTCAAACGGACTCTGATCAGGTTTCTTGCGTTTTGTATTGTATTCAACTTGCACAACTTTATTAATGTTTTTATTGACAGAGTCAATAGCCTGAGCCAAAGTTGTACACCCTTTTACTCTTGAAGAGAATCTTTCGAAGAAGTCCTTTCTCCAATTTTCTCTGGTCTCATTGAGCGAGACATAAGGCAGGACATCATTCAGAAAGACTGAATCGGGAATTGCTTTTGCCCAGGGAAATGTCTCGCGAGCCTTGTAAGCCAGCGCCGTGTTTTCAAGGATGAAGTCGGCCTTAAGGCTGCGGAGGTCACGGACAGGCATGTATGCTATAAGAAAAGCGACACCTTCGGTTTGTGAGGACGGAGCCAGACGAAGGGCTTTTTGTAACTGAACTTTGTTTGGTCCGGCATTCTTGAATGCCTTACTAATAAGTGCAGAATACTTGGCAGGGACTTTTCCTGCGGGAGAAGCTTGGACAATCGTTAGCGCGATTATCCAAATGAAGACGCTGTAAATAAACCTTTGTCTCATGTTCTTTATTTTATGGTTGTTTAAATGGTTATTCGTTTGAAAGTTTCCAGACACTTAGAAAGCTCAGCTTAATGATGTCGGTCATCTTGGCCCAGTTAATCAATTCTGCATGATCGGATGCCTGATGATAATCGGTGTGCCCTCCGGTATGATACCAAAACATCGGAACGTTTTTAAGAGCAAAAGCTGTATTATCACTGCCTCCGGCAGGATTTTCCATCGGACTATAATTGATATTGAGGTTAATGTTGGCCTGTTTCAATTGTTCACGGGTAAGGTCGGCCAAATATTCTGCTGATTTTGAATACAAGAGGGCAACCTGATTGTTCGGAGCATCCGGTCCGCTGTTACGACCAATCATGTCAAAATTCAGGTATGCTTTTACTTGTTCGATCTTATTAAAGTGATCGACAAAATAGGAAGAGCCTAATTCTCCACGTTCCTCTCCGTCCCAGCAGGCAAAGATGATTGATCTTTTGGGTTTCATTCCAGTCTCGTTAAAGGCTTTTGCGATAGAGGTCACGGCGATGGCTCCGGAACCGTTATCATCAGCTCCATTCCAGATAAAACCGTTGTGTTTGCCAAGATGGTCATAGTGCCCGCCTACCACAATGAATTCATCAGTTTTTTCACCTTCGATTATTCCCAGTACATTTCTTAACTGAAGGGCCCGGGTATTGGCAGTAAGGTTAAATCCTGCATTTATCTTTTTCAGGTCGAATGAATTCTGTTTCAGCTGAGCTGCAGTTCCTTCGAATTTGGCATATGACAATCCGGAGGGAGATAGAAATTCATTAAATACTTTCTCAGAAACAGAGATCAGAGGGATCTGATTTTTTTTTATCCCGGGGAGAACCATGCGGCGATCATAGAAACTCTCAGGACGGGAATCTCCTTCATACATCGCTTCATTGAATCGAAACGGAACATTTGCTGCCAGCTTCTTTGAGAGGACGCTCGGATCAAATTCGAGAATGGCAACAGCTCCAAGCTTCTGAGCTAATTCATTCTTCTTTTCGATCAACGTGCTTTTATCTAATTTCTTGAAATTTTGCCAGGCAACAGAAGTCGTATCATGTTGTCCGGGGAAACCGGCAAGTCGGACAATAATTTTGCCTTTAA
>JAUZOB010000093.1 GCA_030706665.1 Bacteroidota bacterium | reverse complement strand
CCTACAAATCACCTCGTACCGGTGATTATTATCCGGTCTGGAAGGAATATTTCCAAAAGTTGGGGGTTTCAATTCCCGAAGGGAAACCAGGTATCAATCCGGGCGGCATCTCACGCTCTCCAATGCTTGATATTTATTTCAGTTTTGGAAAACCTGATGGTGTTAAGTAGGTTGGACAGATAAGCTATTATACCGGGTGGATCACTTTTTTTATAGAATTAAAAAGAGGATGCTTGGGTATTGGGAAGCATCCTCCTGGAATTTGATTGTTTCTATGTTTTGCCTTAAATTGTAAAACCCGTTTGAATTCAATTGTTGTGACTTTATTGAAGTGTGCAGAGTATAAGAGTTATTGTTCGGGTTTCAATAAAGGTTATTTCCCAGGCAAACTAATTTCCTGCTTTTTTGGATTGTGGATTTATATTTTGATAGTATCTTTTTACCCATGCAATCATTTGATTTTCTGACATCTTATCCGCATTCTCAATTGATTTGATTTTTGGTGCCAAACTGGTATCAGTTTTAATGAACTTTTCAAATTCTATTTTCCTCGAAGATGGACCGAACACCGTGATGTCGTCTGCATCTTTTATCTCTTTTGCTATGTTATGGAAATAAGCATCTAATTCTTTTTTAAGACGTTTCTCTTTTTTTCCTTCATCATTTAAAAAGTGGCAGCCAACTTTTGTAAGATCTCTGGTATCTCCAGGAATTCTGAGTCTTCCTTCGATTGAAGAATTAATTGTATTAACAGAGTGCTCATTTTCTGCTAAGGATATTATTACAGCTTTTTCTGTATCTATCCAGATTCCAATTTGTTTTTTCATTTTGTAACAATTTTTAATTGTTCATGTTGACTCACAAATGCTATACGAATAGCCGGTTTTATTAGTTGCAGTGCAATCTTGGATGTGGAAATAGATTCATTTCTAAATATTTTTCAAAATTTTTTATAACGAAGAGAGGAATAACCGAAGTGAATCATTTTATATTTGCTTTTGAGTGTTGTTGAGCATAATGACAAGGTATTGAATGATATGATGGGGTGTCAAAGTGTGGGGGAATGAGTTCTTGTTGTCACAATAAAATATTATTCATTTTATGTCATTTAAAAAGTACAATCGATAATAGAAAAGACGATATAACGAAAGTGATTTTTATATGTATCTAAAATATTTAGTGTAATGGAAAACATTGATAACTATATCCGGAGTAATAAGGAACGTTTTCTTGACGAGTTGTTCGGATTAATCCGAATTCCGTCTATAAGTTCAATCTCTGAGCATAAGTCGGATATGTACCGTGCTGCGGAATATTGGAAAAAGATTCTGATAGAGGCCGGTGCTGATCGTGCTGAGGTGTATGAAACAGAGGGGAACCCGGTAGTGTTTGGGGAAAAGATTATTGACCCCTCGCTTCCTACTGTGCTCGTGTATGGGCATATGGATGTAATGCCGGCAGATCCGATTGAGAAATGGGACAGCGATCCGTTTGAACCTGTTATTCATGATAATCGGATATATGCAAGGGGGGCAAATGACGACAAAGGACAATCGTTTATGCATGCCAAGGCGTTTGAATTAATGATTCGGACGAATGCCCTTCCTTGTAATGTGAAGTTTATGATTGAAGGAGAAGAAGAAATTGGTTCTCCCAATTTAGGGAAGTGGTGTGAGCAGTATAAGGCGATGCTGAAAGCCGATATTGTTCTGGTGTCGGATACCGGGATGATTTCTTCTGATGTGCCTTCTATTACAACCGGATTGCGTGGGCTTGCTTATTGGGAGGTTGAAGTTACCGGTCCAAATCGTGATTTGCATTCCGGATTGTTTGGCGGTGCTGTTGCAAATCCAATTAATGTTCTTTGTTCTATGATAGCCCGGATGGTTGATGAAAATGGAAAGATTACCATTCCGGGTTTCTATGATGATGTTCTTGATGTCCCTTCTGCAGAGCGGGCAAAGTTAGCAGAGGCTCCTTTTGATGAAGAAGAATATAAAAAAGCAATTGGAGTGAAGGCCTTATGTGGAGAGAAAGGTTTTTCGACAATGGAGCGGACTGGCATCCGTCCTGCTTTTGATGTCTGTGGCATCTGGGGAGGATATACCGGTGAGGGATCGAAAACGATACTGCCCTCAAAAGCTTTTGCTAAAATATCATGCCGGTTGGTGCCCAATCAGGATTATAAAGAAATAGCACTGTTGTTTAAAGAATACTTTGAATCAATTGCTCCGGATAGTGTGAAAGTTGAGGTAACTTCTTTGCATGGAGGACAAGGATATGTATGTCCGATTGATTTGATTGCTTATAAGGCAGCAGAGAAAGCATATTCTGAAGTGTATGGGAAAAATCCGGTGCCCTTCAGGAGTGGAGGAAGTATATCTGTTATCTCGACTTTTGAAAAAGTTTTAGGAGTAAAATCAATTTTGATGGGGTTCGGATTAGAATCGGATGCGATTCATTCTCCGAATGAAAACTATTCGCTGGATAATTTTTATAACGGGATTAAGACGATTTCATCATTTTATACTTATTTTGCAGACATGATGACAAAATTTTAATTTTTCATCTGCTTGTGTTTATGTGAAGGGACTGTTTCGAAAGATCAGTCCCTTTTATTTTTTCCCTGACCAGTTCTGAAAGAAAGAGGTGGAATATTAAAGATTCTCAATCGGAATCTTTAGGTTACGGAGAATTTTATTTAATCGGAAAGTTCTGTTTTGAACGGAGGTGATTGATTTGTTTGAGTTCAGAATAAATTACCCCCTTATTTGTTGGAGGATGGTTCGAAAGTAAAAAAGGCAATTCTTAAGTTTGCTTATACTTAAAATGGTGTTTTTTTGTTTCAAAATGACAAAAAATCAATCTTCAAAAATAAAAAGACAGGGGTGTATTAAGAAAAAGTTAATCGAAATGTAAAAAACACCCTTCAAAAATAGGGGGTGAAAGTTATCTTGCTATTTTTGTTTCAGGATAAAAAATAAAGGTTAAACTATGGCTACAGTAAGATTTAAAGCATTAGAGGGACTTTTGGCTCGTAAAGCAGTCGAATTCAATCGTCCTTCAAATTGTATCTCCGATTATTACGGAAAACTCGTATTCGATCGCAAGAAAATGAAGGGATACCTTTCAAAAGAAGCGTTTCGAATTGTATGCGATGCAATTGATAATGGAACTACCATTGATCGTAAACTTGCAGATCAGGTTGCAATCGGAATGAAAGCGTGGGCTATTGAAAATGGTGCTACTCACTATACACACTGGTTTCATCCATTGACTGAAGGTACTGCAGAAAAACATGATGCATTTATTGAACCAACTGAAGACGGAACAGTTATCGAATCATTCTCCGGAAAGCTGTTAGCACAGCAGGAACCTGATGCTTCATCTTTCCCAAGCGGTGGAATTCGTAATACTTTCGAAGCTCGTGGTTATACTGCATGGGACGTTTCTTCTCCTGCCTTTATTGTTGGAACTACCTTGTGTGTTCCTACAATCTTTATCTCTTATACCGGTGAAGCTCTTGACTATAAAACTCCACTATTGAAAGCATTGAATGTTGTTGATAAAGCAGCGGTTGATGTTTGTCAGTATTTTGATAAAAATGTAACTAAAGTATGGGCTAACTTAGGCTGGGAGCAGGAATATTTCCTTGTTGACGAAGGATTGTATCTTGCACGTCCTGACCTTAATCTGACCGGTCGTACTTTGATGGGGCACTCTTCTGCAAAAGATCAGCAGTTGGAAGACCATTATTTCGCTTCAATCCCTGAACGTGTTTCTGCTTTCATGATGGAAATGGAATATGAATGCCATTTGTTGGGTATTCCAGTTAAGACACGTCATAATGAAGTTGCTCCGAATCAGTTCGAATTAGCTCCTGTTTACGAAGAAGCTAATCTGGCGAATGACCACAATCAGCTGGTTATGGATGTAATGCGTCGTGTTGCTCGTCATCACGGATTCCGTGTATTGTTGCACGAAAAACCATTTGCCGGAATCAACGGTTCCGGAAAGCATTGCAACTGGTCACTGGCTACAAATACCGGTGTTTGCCTTCACTCTCCCGGTAAAAATCCAAAATCAAATATGCAGTTCCTTACTTTTGTGGTAAATTCAATTAAGGCTGTTTTTGATAATCAGGATTTACTTCGTGCCAGCATTATGTCGGCTACGAATATGCACCGTTTAGGAGCCAACGAAGCACCTCCTGCAATCATTTCAGTATTCCTGGGAGATTATGTGTCAAAAATGCTTGATCTTTTGGAAGAAGCTGTAAGTGAAGGAAAGATGACTCCGGATGAAAAGACTACTTTAAAACTTGATATTGGTCGTATTCCTGAAATTCTTCTTGATAATACTGACCGTAACCGTACTTCTCCGTTTGCCTTCACCGGTAACCGTTTTGAATTCCGTGCTGTTGGTTCTTCTGCGAACTGTGCTTCAGCAATGATCGCGTTAAACACAGCAGTTGCATCTCAGTTAATCGACTTCAAAAAAGATGTTGATGCTTTGATTGAAAAAGGTGATAAGAAAGATGAAGCGATCTTTAAGGTTCTTAAGAAATATATCAAACTGTGCAAGACGATTCGTTTTGACGGGAATGGTTATGGCGAAGAATGGAAAGTTGAAGCAGCTGAACGTGGTCTGACTAATATTACCAGTGTTCCGGAAGCATTGAAAGCATATACTTCTGAAAAGACTATTAAACTGTTTGAAAAATTAGGAGTCCTGTCCAGCGTAGAACTACATGCCCGTGCAGAAGTTGAATTGGAAAAATTCATGAAGAAACTCCAAATCGAGGCACGTGTGTTTGGTGACCTGGCAATGAACCATATTGTTCCTACCTGTGTAAACTACCAGACTCAGTTGGTTCAAAATGTAAGTGGTTTGAAAGAGATTTTCTCTGCTGAAGAATTCGAGGAACTTGCTGCCGGACGTAAGGATATGATCCGTGAGATATCTCAACGTGTATCTTACATTACAACTAAGGTTGACGAAATGGTAGAAGCTCGTAAAGTGGCGAATGTAATTGAAGATGCTCGTGAAAAGGCTGAAGCATACGATAGCACCGTACGCCCATTCCTTGAAGACATCCGTTATCATATCGATAAACTTGAGCTTCTTGTTGATAATGAACTGTGGCCATTGCCTAAATATAGGGAATTGCTGTTTGCCCGTTAATGATTTAGCTTTTCAATTTTTTGTAGAGGGCTGTCTTGAAAAGGACAGCCCTTTTTTATTATAATAAATCCGGTATCGCTTCGTTTATTATATTTGTATGCACTATGGCAATATTTGAATTATGACCAGATCTTTAATCCGACTTTCATTTTTGTTTGTCGTCTTACTATTTTTCTTCGGGTGCTCAGAGCAAAGTATGGTTCGAGTGGCTCAGGGAACTTATAATGCTGGTGAATATGCAAAGGCCATTGATGCTTATCGTAAAACGTATGGTAAATGCAAAGATTACACTCGTAAAAATTTTCTTGCTCAGAAGTTAGCCGAATGTTATAGCCGTCTGGGACAATATGACCGTGCTGTAATCTGGTATCGATATTCTCTTCAACGAAAGAATAAAGATCGGAAGATTTTGCTGCGTTTTGCTGACGCACTTCGTTCGGCAGGGCAATATGATGAAGCTGGTAAGATATACCAGGCCTGGCTTGATACAGTTCCGGATAGTCGCAAGGCTCAAAACGGATTGCAGGGGTGTATGGATGCAAAGACGTGGATTGCTAAACAATCCAGATACAAAATTGCCCCAATACGCGAACTGAATTCTAAATGGGGAGATTATGCTCCTGTGCTTACCGGTGAAAGAAGTAATGAAGTGATTTTTACTTCTTCGCGTGAAATAGGGAAGCGAAATCGCAAAAGTCGTATTACCGGTGATGGGTATGCTGATATTTATTATTCTACATTCGATATTCAAAAACAAAAATGGCTGCTGCCCAAATTGATTGATACCGAAGGAATGATTAATACAGCCGAAGAAGAGGGTGCCGCAAGCATAAGCTCTCATGGAGATGTCTTATATTTTACTCGTTGTCAATATCAAAAAAATAAAAATAATGGAACATCAGTGTTCCGGTCAACCCGTTCAGGAGGCCAATGGTCTGAAGCAGAAAAAGTAGATCTTGCTGCCGATGATAGCATTGTCTCTGCGCATCCTTCAATATCTGCAGATGGTGGCACTCTTTATTTTGTATCTGACAGACCGGGTGGTTGTGGCGGTATGGATATCTGGAAAGCAGAAAAGCAGGGGAACGGTTGGAGTAAACCCGTAAATATGGGACCTGAGATTAATACTCCCGGGAATGAAACCTTCCCTTGTATCCGTGAAAATGGAGATTTGTATTTCTCTTCTGACTATCATCCGGGAATGGGAGGGTATGACATTTTCAGAGCACATAAGGATGAGAATAATCGGTGGATTGTTGAAAATATGAAAGCTCCCCTTAATTCGTGTGGGGATGATTTTGGGATTTGTTTTGTTGGGAATGAAGAGAGAGGAATGTTTACTTCAAATCGCTCCGGTTCAAGGAGCGATGATCTTTATTCCTTCGTTCTTCCCCCGAAAGAATTTGTATTGACCGGGGAGGTTATTAATAAAGAGACAGATCAGCGTGAGCGGAATGCTTTTGTGAGAATTATCGGAACTGACGGAACGATGCTGAAGCTTCGTTCCGGGGACGGACGTTTCCATTTAAAACTAAATCCTGAAACGGAATATATATGTGCTGCATTCAAGGAAGGTTTCCTGAATTCAAAAGCAAATTTCTCAACGAAAGGGCTTGAAGATAGTAAGGAGTTTCCGGTCAGATTGCAAATTACCCCTACGGATCTTCCAATTAAAATTGAAAATGTGAGTTATGATTTTGGGAAATGGGAAGTGCCCGAAGGAGCAAAAGCCTCACTTGACAGCTTAGTCGGAGTGTTAGAACAAAATCCAAATATCACAATCGAATTGATGTCGCATACTGATAGCAGGGGAGATGCACAATTTAATTTTGACTTATCTCAGAAAAGGGCACAGTCGGCAGTTGATTATCTTGTTGCCAGGGGAGTTGCAAAAGATCGGCTGGTCGCTAAAGGGTATGGAAAGACATGGCCTAAGACAATTACAGGTAAGATTGCCCGGCAATATAATTTTCTTAAAAAAGGAGATGAGCTGAACGATGCATTTATTAATAAAATTCTGACGGAAGAACAAAAGGAGATATGTCATATGTTGAATCGTCGTACTGAATTTAAAGTCCTTTCTGTCGGCTATCATGAAAAATGACTTCTGACTCGTTGAAAAAGTAGTTTGCGTATAAGTGAAATTACTGTGGAATAACAGCTTTTTATTAATCCAATGCTATACCTTTAGACAAACACGGGTTCTAGTGACTGAACATTTGTCTTAAAATATTACCTTTGCACCGTATTTTTTAAATATCACATGGGTAACGAAACCAGATACAATCTTCGAGGCGTATCCGCCTCAAAAGAAGACGTGCATAAAGCGATTCAGCATGTAGATAAAGGCTTGTTTCCAAAAGCCTTCTGTAAGATAGTCCCTGACTTGCTGGGGGGTGATCCGGAATATTGTAACATCATGCATGCAGATGGTGCCGGAACAAAATCATCACTTGCATATGCTTACTGGAAAGAAACCGGAGATATCTCGGTTTGGAAAGGAATTGCACAGGATGCTCTGATCATGAATCTTGACGATCTGCTTTGCATTGGGGCAACTGATAACATCCTGGTCTCTTCGACCATTGGTCGGAATAAAAATAAAATTTCAGGTGAAGTTATTGCTGCAATCATAAATGGGACAGAAGAACTCCTTGCCGATTTACGCCGCATGGGGATATCAATCTATTCGACCGGCGGCGAGACTGCCGATGTCGGAGATTTGGTGCGTACTATCATTGTTGATTCTACGGTAACCTGTCGCATGAAACGTTCTGATGTAATCTCGGCTGATCGAATTCAGGCCGGAGATGTTATCATCGGACTTGCTTCTTATGGACAGGCAACTTATGAAACTGAATATAATGGTGGAATGGGAAGCAATGGGTTGACTTCCGCCCGCCATGATGTATTTGCCAAATACCTTGCTGAAGCATATCCTGAGACCTTTGATCCCAATGTGCCTGATGATCTTGTTTATTCCGGTCAGTGCAAGTTGACTTCGCCGGTCGGGGGAGTTGATCTGAATGCCGGGAAACTGGTATTGTCGCCTACCCGGACGTATGCTCCGGTTGTAAAGCAGGTTCTTGATCGTTTCAGATCAGAAATTCATGGGATGATTCACTGCTCCGGCGGTGCGCAGACTAAAGTAATGCACTTTGTCGATCAGGTCCATGTGATTAAAGATAATCTTTTCCCGGTACCTCCGTTGTTCCGTCTTATCCATGAACAGTCTGGAACATCCTGGCAGGAGATGTATAAGGTGTTTAATATGGGACACCGTTATGAATTTTATGTCCGTCCGGAATTGGCGAATGAAATTATCGCCATCTCTCAATCATTCAATATTGATGCTCGGGTTGTTGGTCGCGTAGAAGCTTTTGAAGGGAAGAAGCTGACCATTACTTCCGATTTTGGTACTTTTGAGTATTAGCTACCGTGTCCGATTTAACCGAAGTTCCCATCCGTTTTGATGGGGAGCGGTCTTGTTGAATGTTTTCATTTGAGAATTTTAATTAGAATAATTACAAATCCGGTTAAAGGAGACAAAATAAATTTAAATGGCAGATCTTTCATTATTAGAAAAATACGATACAATCCGCAATCGATTCGAAGAAGTAAGTACCCAGATTACCGACCCTGATGTGATGTCGGATATGAAGCGGTATGTAAAGCTGAATCAGGAATACAAACGTTTGGATCAGCTGGTGCGTACTTTCAGAGATTATAAAAATCTGGTTGAAGGAGAAGAATCCGGTAAAGAGATTCTGGCAACCGAAACAGATGAGGATTTGAGGGCGATGGCAAAAGAAGAGATCGAACAGGCAGAGCAACTTATGCCGGTAAAAGAAAGAGAGATCCGAATGCTGTTGATTCCTGCCGATCCTGAAGATGCAAAAGATTCCATACTTGAAATACGGGCAGGGACCGGTGGAGACGAAGCTTCGATCTTTGCAGGTGACTTGTTCCGAATGTATTCTAAATTCATAGAGAATAAAGGCTGGCGTCTCGAAGTTACCGACTTTAGCGAAGGTACAGCGGGCGGGTATAAAGAGATTGTTTGTAAAGTGTCGGGCGAAGGTGTTTATGGTATTCTGAAATATGAATCAGGAGTGCATCGTGTGCAACGAGTTCCTGCAACCGAAACACAGGGTCGCGTGCATACTTCTGCCGCTACTGTGGCTGTGCTTCCCGAAGCTGACGAAGTCGATATTCAATTCGATATGAACGAAGTCCGTATTGACCGGTTTTGTTCATCGGGACCTGGCGGACAGTCGGTGAATACAACCTATTCTGCAGTTCGATTGACTCACATCCCAACCGGTATTGTCGTGCAGTGCCAAGATGAAAAGTCACAGCTTAAAAACCTGGAAAAAGCGAAAATAGAACTTCGTACCCGTATGTATAATGTGGAGTACCAAAGACATATGGATGAGATTTCAAGCCGTCGCCGCACGCTTGTTTCTACCGGTGACCGTTCTGCAAAAGTACGTACCTATAACTATCCCCAGGGGCGAATGACAGATCATCGTATCGGATTGACCCTGTATAATCTTCCGGCTGTCATGAATGGAGAAATCGGTGAGATTATCGAAAAACTGCAGTTCGAAGAGAATGCCGAAAGAATGAAAGAGAGTGAAATCTAGAAATTAATCATATATGAACGCTGAACAGCTTTTTGAACAAATCCGTCGGAAGAGAAGCTTCCTGTGTGTAGGACTGGATACCGATATTCAGAAAATTCCACGTTTCCTAATGGATACTTCTGATCCCATCTTTGCTTTTAATAAACAGATTATTGATGCTACGGCGGATCTTTGTATCGCTTATAAACCAAATCTGGCTTTTTATGAGTGCATGGGTGTTCAGGGCTGGGTAAGTCTTGAGAAAACAGTTAACTACATCCGCTCAGAATATCCGGAGATGTTCATCATTGCTGATGCCAAGCGTGGTGATATAGGCAATACATCGAATATGTATGCCCGTGCATTCTTTGATCATTTTGATTTTGATGCGGTAACCGTTGCCCCCTATATGGGTGAAGACTCTGTGAAGCCTTTTATGACCTATCTGGACAAATGGGTTATCCTCCTTGCCCTGACTTCGAATAAAGGTGCTGCCAATTTCCAGTATGTCAAAGATGCTGAAACAGGAGATGCTCTTTTCGAAACAGTATTGAAAACCTCAAAAGAATGGGGAACGACGGATAATCTGATGTATGTAGTCGGAGCAACGAAAGCTGAGAAACTTGAAGAGATCCGTAAGATCGTTCCTGATCATTTTCTGCTGGTTCCGGGTGTAGGGGCACAGGGTGGTAGTTTGCAGGAAGTTGCGGAATACGGATTAAATGATCAGTGTGGACTTATTGTCAATGCTTCCCGCTCAATACTATATGCAGGCAGTGATGAAAATTTTGCGAAAAGAGCACGTGAAGAAGCCGAATCACTACAGGTTGAAATGGAAGAGATCCTGCTTGAAGCAGAACTAATTTAATTCTTTGTATCTTCTTTATTGATATATTCTAAGGTCCATGTTTAAATAAAATCATGGACCCTGTTCACGTGGTTCTATCGCGATTCCGGCGATATAACCACGATTTTTTTTATTCCTCCCTCCCTTTTTG
>JAUZOB010000092.1 GCA_030706665.1 Bacteroidota bacterium | reverse complement strand
TTCCTTGTTCATGAATGTTTTATTGGAGATGAGCTGCTTTTTGCTGCATGGCTCTTTGGGCAGCTTCATCTTTGCTTATCTTAGATCTTAAATAGATTTTTTGTCCGGGAGCTAGATTTTCCCCAGGTTCCATCCTGTTTTTGCGTAAAAGGCTTTTTAATCGTATCCCATAGATTTGGGCGATGGTGTGCATCGAATCTCCGTTGCGGGCAATGTAATAATCGTTACCGGATTCGGCTTTGCCTCGTTTTGATTCGATATATAAGATTTCATTTTCACGGGGTTGCCCTCCGCTGTAATCATTATAATGAAGAATTTCCCATTCTTTTAAGTCAACAGACTTGGCAATACTTTCGAAGGTTTCCCCACGTCTGACCACGATGGTTTTTAGCCCATTGTGAAGCCCGATTGATCTATGTAGCCGAATGGCCAACTCTTCAGAGCGCGATTGTGCACGACTTCGTTTTGGTTGTTTTGATGTATTCCCGGCAAGTGGACCGAGTTGGTCGAATATGTATAGCTGATAATCTTCAATGATTTTAATAAGACGGTTGGCATAATTGGGGTCAGTTGCATAACCTGCTTTTTTTAATCCATTTGCCCATGCTACATAGTCTGTTGCGGGGATGGAAAAAAGGAAAGCATAACGAGGGTTGCTCATTAGAAAAGAAGAATGATCAATATATGATTCTTCTACAGAGCTATATTTTCTAAAGCATTCGTTTTTTTCATCATCATCAAAGAAAACCGAAGGTCCCTGCCATGAACTTTTGCATTTAATTCCAAAATGGTTGTTGCTTTCTTTGGCCAAAGTGCTATTCCCGTTATCTGATTCCAGACTACCCTGAGCTAAAGTAATACTAGCCGGAATCCCGTAGGCTTTCATTTCGCGAATTGCAATGTTTTTATAGTTGGCAACGTATTCTTCTCTGGAAAATCTCCGTTGTGAAAAAACATTTAGTAAAGAGAGACTCAGAATTATTGTCAGAATAATCTTTGATTCTTTCATGGCAGATAACAAGTAATTTTGCTCAAAATTAAACAATCTTTTCGAATTGAAGGAAATGTTGTTTAAAGTAAGATTGTGATTATGTCGCTTTGCATATTTTTAAAATGTTGTAAATTTGAAAAGAACACACATCAGATACTATGAAAAAAAGAGAAATCCGATTGGAGGTAGAGGAGTATGATAAGGTTGAAGATTTGGATACTCCTTTTAATGAAATAGTTTTCATTGCCAGAAAAGCTTCTGCCAGTGCTTATTCTCCTTATTCGCATTTTATGGTGGGAGCTGCTGTTCTTTTAGAGAACGGGGAAGTGATAACCGGAAGCAATCAGGAGAATTCCGCATATCCATCGGGTATGTGCGCAGAACGGGTTGCTTTGTTTTATGCCAATGCCCGTTATCCGGATCAATCGGTAGTTGCCGTTGCTATCTCTGCACAGAATGCAGATGGACTGGTCGATAACCCTCTTCGTCCTTGTGGCGGTTGCGCGCAGGTGCTTCTCGAGACAGAAGAACGTTTCGGCAAGCCGGTTCGGCTAATCCTGGATGGGCGCAATAAAATAGAGGTGATTCATTCTGCTCATGATCTATTGCCATTCAGCTTTGGAAAGAATGATCTGCTAAACTTAGGTTCGCATTAAAAGAGTGGGGCGGAAGTTTTAAGAAGAGAATACTTTTCGTGCTGTTTGTTCGGATTTAGGAAGTATAAATAATGTGTTTTGGGATTGATTGAAAATTTCCCATTCGTTTTGGCTAAATAAGTAATAAGAACTATTTATTGTCGTATTCATGAGCTATAGAACCTTTGTTTTTAAAGGAAGAGCAAAAAATGAAATACGACATTAATTCGTTTTATGTACTTATGAATTTCGAATCAATATGTGAAATCGCGGAATGAATTCTCCTAAGCATTAAATTTAGCGATGAGGGATAAATTAAGGTGATATTGGATATGCTTGACAACTTCCAATAATAAAAGTATTTGGGAATAAGGTGTGGGTGCTTGCAAATTCTGAAATTTGCCTTTTTTATTTTGTCTTATATTATAGTTTTCCTTGATTATTTATCCCCTGATACGTTTAGAAAGAAATCCCAGATACGATCTTTCGGAGGTTTGGCAGTGATGGTAACCTTCTCTTTTTTGACAGGATGAACGAATTCAATCTGACGCGCATGAAGGTGAATTCCTCCATCAGGATTTGATCTTGGAAAGCCGTATTTAAGGTCCCCTTTGATGTGGCAGCCTATTGCAGCTAATTGAGCACGAATCTGGTGATGGCGGCCGGTGTGTAATTCTATTTCTAAAAGGTGATAGCGATCAGAGGAGGCCAGGCAGGTGTAAGTCAGGCTTGCTTCTTTTGATCCGGCTTTGGGCTCGTCGTATGCGAATGATTTATTCTTTTCCGTATTACGAATCATGAAATGATTGAGAGTAGCATGATCCGGATTTGGTTTCCGATCGACAACAGCCCAGTAGATTTTCCGTATTTCCCCCTTTTCGCGGAACATATCATTCAATCTTTCCAGGGCTTTACTGGTTCTTGCAAATAAGACAATTCCGCTGGTGGGACGGTCAAGGCGGTGGGGGACTCCAAGGTACACTTTCCCGGGCTTCTGGTACTTCTCTTTAATGTAATCTTTTAGAATCTCACTAAGAGGCTTGTCTCCTGTCTTGTCTCCCTGCACAATTTCTGAACAGGATTTGTTAACTGCAATAATGTGGTTGTCTTCGTAGATGATTTCCATTCGTGTCAAATAGATATAAGAAGCAGCGAGGCGATGAAAAGTCTGCTTGTCTTTAAATTAAAAAAAGGATCTGCAAGACAGAGCAGAGTTCTGGTTTGCAGATCCTGATAGTTTGAAAAAGAATCAATATTGTTCTTTTTCGTTCGGGAAATCAACCGATTTTACATCGGCAATATATTTACCGACAGCCTCTTTGATTTCGACGGCTAAATTCAGATAGCGACGTAAAAAGCGGGGAGAGAACTGTTGAGTCATTCCAAGCATGTCATGAATGACAAGTACCTGCCCATCGACACCGCTTCCTGCTCCGATTCCGATAACGGGGATTCGCAGGTTAGCAGCAACGCGGGTTGCAAGTTCTGCCGGAATCTTTTCCAATACCACGGCAAAGCAACCGGCTTCTTCTAATAGTTTGGCATCCTCGATAAGCTTGTCTGCTTCTTCTTTCTCTTTTGCTCTGACTACGTAAGTCCCAAACTTATTAATGGATTGAGGCATAAGTCCAAGGTGTCCCATTATAGGAATTCCTGCAGAAAGAATACGTTGAACGGACTCGATAATTTCACTTCCTCCTTCAATTTTCACTGCATCGGCATGAGCTTCTTTCATAATACGGATGGCAGAATGCAGAGCTTCCTTAGAGTTGCCCTGGTAGGAGCCAAACGGCATGTCGACTACAACCAGTGATCGCTGAACGGCTTTTACGACCGATTGTGCATGATAAATCATTTGATCGAGTGTAATGGGAAGCGTGGTGATGTTTCCAGCCATTACATTCGATGCAGAATCACCTACCAGGATTACGTCAATGCCCGCTTCGTCAACAAGCTTGGCCATACTGTAATCATAGGCAGTCAGCATCGAAATCTTTTCACCCTTGAGTTTCATCTCTGAAAGCACGTGGGTTGTTACTCTTTTTACGGATGATTGTACTGACATTGTAGACTATATTAGAATTGTGGGTACAAAATTAGGAATTTGAAAGACAAAACACTAATATTCAAAAAAGTCTTATCCTAAGAAAGAATTATTTATAAAGTTCTGCCCCTGATTTTCCAATTCGATTAAATTTGTCCTTTCATTTGCTTACGATTTTATAAATCTTCCGGTTCGGATAACCGGTCATACAGGTTGAATTAAAAATAGTATTTTGAAGTATGAAACAAATCCAGGTTAAGGCATTGACTCATAATGGAGAAATGCCAACTCTTGATGAAGTGGGAAAGTTGCTTGAAGAACAAACTTCATTGATTTCGATTGATACCGTTAACTGGTCTGAGTATGGATACAAGCCGGAGGTAAAGGCTCGAATAGGCTATTGGGGGAAACAAATATGGATTAAATTCTATGTTCGTGAGAAAAATATTCTGGCTCGTACAACATCTGTAAATGGGGATGTTTATAAAGACAGTTGTGTTGAATTCTTCTTATCTCCTCGGGATAACGGTTATTATTATAATTTTGAGTTTAACTGCATCGGAACTCCTCATGTGGGTTATGGCGGTGGCCGTCATAACCGTGAGCATATCAGTCCGTTCTATGTTAATCAAATTCAGAGGAAATCAAGTCTGGGCGATCTTCCTTTCGGTGAACAAACCGGAGATTTTAGCTGGGATCTGACAGTTGTGATTCCTAAATCTGTTTTTGTTAATGACGTAGTAGCTAATTTTAGCGGATTAGAATCAAAAGGGAATTTTTATAAATGTGGAGATGAAACTTCCGATCCTCATTTTGTGACTTGGAACCCGATTGATACAGAAACTCCCGATTATCATCAATATTCCTCCTTCGGAAGTATCTTGTTTGAGTAAAATAATTTATTCTGCCGTTTTGTCATCGAAATGACATGAATGACGGTCTGAAGCTTTTCCGCTGGTGTCAATATTTCATTTGAAACGTAATGGCACAATGATTGTATTTTGAATGGCGGAAATGAAATTAATAACGTTTTAAATATACTTTAACCAATGGGAAAAATAATAGGAATCGACTTAGGAACCACCAACTCGTGTGTGGCCGTTATGGAAGGAAATGAGCCAGTGGTTATTCCAAATAGCGAAGGTAAAAGAACAACTCCTTCAATTGTGGCATTTGCGGATAACGGTGAACGTAAAATTGGTGATCCTGCCAAACGCCAGGCGATTACCAATCCCCATAAAACTATCTTTTCAATTAAAAGATTCATGGGTGAACCCTATGAAAATGTGACTAAAGAGATTGACAGAGTATCTTATAAAGTAGTACGTGGTGATAACAATACGCCAAGGGTGGTTATTGACGATCGTCAATATTCTCCTCAGGAAATTTCAGCAATGGTACTTCAGAAGATGAAAAAGACTGCTGAAGATTATCTTGGACAAGAAGTGACCGAGGCTGTAATTACCGTACCGGCATATTTTAATGATGCACAACGTCAGGCAACCAAAGAAGCAGGTGAAATTGCAGGATTGAAAGTACGTCGTATCATCAACGAACCTACTGCTGCGGCTCTTGCCTATGGAATGGATAAACGCAATAGAGATATGAAGATTGCGGTATTCGACTTAGGGGGTGGTACCTTTGATATCTCAATTCTTGAATTAGGAGACGGAGTATTCGAAGTGAAATCAACTGACGGAAATACTCATCTCGGTGGTGATGATTTTGACCATGCAATTATCGAATGGCTTGCGGGAGAATTCAAACGCGAAGAAGGCATTGACCTTCGTCAGGACCCAATGGCTTTACAACGTCTGAAAGAAGCTGCAGAAAAAGCAAAGATTGAATTATCAAGTTCTACTTCTACTGAAATCAATCTTCCATATATAATGCCGGTAAACGGAATTCCAAAACATCTTGTGAAGACCCTTACCCGTGCCCAATTCGAACAATTGTGTGATTCATTAATCCAGTCAACTGTTGAACCCTGTGCGCGTGCTATGAAAAATGCAGGTGTTACTGCATCAGATATTGATGAAGTAATCCTGGTCGGCGGTTCAACCCGTATCCCTGCAGTTCAGCAGAAAGTGGAAGAATTCTTCGGTAAATCACCTTCAAAAGGCGTTAATCCTGACGAAGTAGTTGCTGTAGGTGCTTCAATTCAGGGTGGTGTGCTTACCGGTGAAGTGAAAGATGTACTTCTTCTTGATGTTACTCCGCTTTCGTTGGGTATCGAAACAATGGGAGGTGTAATGACTCGTCTTATCGAATCAAATACTACAATCCCATCAAAGAAAACAGAAACATTTACAACTGCTTCTGATAACCAGCCTTCAGTTGAAATTCATGTATTGCAGGGCGAACGTCCAATGGCTGCAGGAAATAAGACAATCGGTCGTTTCCACTTGGACGGTATCCCATCTGCACCTCGTGGAATTCCTCAGATTGAAGTAACCTTCGATATCGATGCCAATGGTATTCTGCATGTTTCTGCTCGCGATAAAGCGACCGGTAAAACTCAGTCTATCCGTATCGAGGCTTCAACAGGATTGACTGATGACGAAGTTAAGAGAATGAAAGAAGAAGCAACTGCGTATGCTGAATCTGACAAACAGGCACGTGAAAAAGTTGACAAATTGAATGCTGCCGATAGTTTGATTTTCCAAACAGAAAAGCAGTTGAAAGAATTTGGAGACAAGATTCCTGCTGATAAAAAAGATCCTATCAATAATGCATTGCAGAAACTGAAAGAAGCACATAAGAATCAGGATGTCGCTGCTATTGATGCTGCTACTGAAGAATTGAATTCAGTATTCCAGGCTGCATCTTCAGAAATGTACAATGCTGCAAATCAACAGCAGGGTGAACCACAAGGACAGCCTAATCCAAGCGGTGCACAGCAGAAAGCAGATGGAGAAGTAACTGACGTTGACTTTGAAGAAGTAAAATAATTATTTCCTCAGGCGACTCGAAATATTAAACGCAATAATAAAGAGGCTGTATCTTATATGAGACACAGCCTCTTGTTTTTTAATGTGTGAAGATATTCATTCAAGTGTAGGTCGATCAGCGTTTTCGTAGCTTCAATGGGCATAAAACCGTAATTGTAATTGGAAATGGAGTTTAAGCTAAATTCAATTTCCATAGTTTCTGCTGAATCATTGAGCATTATTCCTTATCTCGTTCTGGAATAAGAACTGTCGTTTGTTAACCTATAAAAAACTGAAGAACTTTCTGCTTCTTTGTCTAAAGGTTCAATCGGATTAAACTATTTTTGCAATAACTACTTTCTTTAAAGAAGAGATGTTTAGGTATGTATATTGATCAGTTTCCGTCAAAGCTTTTAGAAAAGGCTGTTGATGAGTTTGCAAAATTACCGGGTATAGGTCGTAAAACAGCTCTTAGGCTTGTTTTATATCTCCTCAAGCAACGTAAAGACGAGGTGAATCAATTCGGAAATGCAGTTATAACATTGCGTAATGAAGTTAAATATTGTAAGGTATGCCGGAATGTTTCTGATCATGATGTTTGTTCAATTTGTTCAAATCCATCACGTGAAAAGTCAGTCGTATGTGTTGTGGAGAACATTCGCGATGTAATGTCTGTCGAAAATACACAGCAGTTTAACGGGCTGTATCATGTTTTGGGTGGCATCATCTCTCCAATGGACGGAGTAGGCCCTTCTGATCTGGAGGTTGCATCATTAATCGAACGCGTTGCGGGAGGTGAGATAAAAGAAATAATTCTTGCTCTGAGTACCACGATGGAAGGAGATACTACAAATTATTACATCTATAAAAAACTCAAAGATTATAATGTTCGAATAACCACTCTTGCCAGAGGGGTTTCTATTGGTGATGAACTTGAATATACGGATGAGGTTACCCTGGGTCGCTCTATCGTGAACAGGATGAACTTTGAAGATTCAGTTTTACACCGATAATGCTAAGATTGATAAAAAAATAGGAATATGAGAATTGCTGTTGATTTTGACGGAACAATTGTAGAAAATAAGTATCCTTTAATCGGGAAAGAACGTCCATTTGTATTTCAGACTCTTAAAATGTTGCAGAATAAAGGTCATATGCTCATTCTGTGGACTTACAGATGTGGAAAGGAGCTAGATGAAGCTGTTGATTTCTGTCTGAAACACGGATTGGAATTTTATGCTGTCAATAGTAATTATCCTGAAGAAATATTTGATGGAACAATGAGTCGTAAAATTCATGCCGATCTATATATTGATGATTGTAACCTCGGTGGCTTGCCGGACTGGGGTGAAATATATCAGCTGCTTCATCCTGAAGGAAGGAGTACTCCTATCAAAAAGCAGAATCGTTCGTTTTGGGAAAAGATTATCGGTAAATAAATCGGCAGCACATAAAGCTGTCATTTGTGATTGTCAACTAGAATGTTTGTTTGATAAATCATTTTACGTACATAAGAGATGGGAAATGGACTTACTTTCGGAAATGTGAAACTTCGTGCTCTTGAACCTGCCGATGTCGAACTGCTTTATCAATGGGAAAACAATCCGGAGATTTGGAAAGTCAGCAATACTCTGGCTCCTTTTTCAAAGTATACCCTAAATGGTTATATTCAGAATTCGCATCGCGATATTTATGAATCGCGACAGTTGAGGCTGATTGTGGAAAATCAGGAAGGAAAAGCTGTGGGATGCATTGACCTTTTCGATTTTGAACCCTTCCATGCAAGAGCCGGAGTAGGGATATTGATTTATGCTACCGAAGACAGGAGAAATGGATATGCATCCGATGCATTGAAAGCCATGATTCGTTATTGCCGAAACTATTTGCGTTTGCATCAGATCTATGCCAATGTCGGCGCTAAGAATATTCCCAGTTTAAAATTATTTGAGAAAGCCGGGTTTGAAAGAACCGGACTAAAAAAGGAATGGCAACATACCTCTGAAGGGTGGGAGGATGAATTGATTTTCCAACTGATTCTTTAAGTTTATTCCGTTACGAGGAATTTATACCTCGTCTGTTTATTACTCAAATTATTTCTTCTTAAGTTTCTTCTTGCTTCTAATAAAGTCGAAATGGGTAAAAAGGGAAAGATCTTAATTGCTGTTTTATTATTAACGATTTTATTTCCCATGATGCTTTGGGCGTCAACTGGAACCGGAATACCCTCGGTTTGTTCAATTCGGTTTGAGTTTATCCTTTTCGGGATGACCTTATTGGGAATTGCCTTTTCACACCGCCATACATTGAGTTTTGCACTGATAGGGCTTGCGACTATTGTTGCCTTTAAACTTATTTTTGATCACTCTTTCCCGTGGATGGAGCATTTCTTTGGAAATCACCCGATAGGGATGCAGATTATTCACAAAGAAATCAGAAGTGGAGAATGGTCTGTGTTGCTTAACCTGATAGGCCTTCTGCTTGGTTTTGCAATCCTATCCCGACATTTCGAAGATTCAGGAGTTCCGGAATACTTGCCTAAGTATCTGCCTTCAGGATGGAAGGGACCTTTTGTTCTGTTAGCCATGATACTGGTACTGTCTTCTTTTCTTGATAATATAGCCGGTGCTCTGATCGGAGGAACGATTGCTTTTGTCGTATTTAAAGGGAAAGTACATATAGGTTATATAGCTGCTATTGTTGCAGCCAGTAATGCAGGAGGTGCCGGGAGTGTTGTGGGAGATACAACTACAACCATGATGTGGATTGAAGGGGTACACCCTGTCAGTGTGTTTCATGCTTATATCGGATCAGTCTCCGCCTTTGTCTTCTTTGCCTTTTTTGCTTCTATTCAGCAATATCGATATCACCCGATTGATGATCATTTGAGTCATGAAACGAATATCGATCGGACTCGATTAATTGTGATTGTATTTATGCTGCTACTTACAATCACAACCAGCATATTGTTTGATCTTCCGGCATTGGGATTGTGGATCGCAATATTGACCGGCGGTTTGTTCAGAAAGAACCCATGGTCGGAAGTTAAGGCGGCTATCCCCGGAACAATCTTCCTCATGGCATTAGTCATTAGTGCATCGATGATGCCTGTTGAGGATTTGCCGGTTGCTTCATGGCATACAGTCTTTTCACTGGGTTTTACCTCTTCAATATTTGATAATATCCCCCTTACCAAACTTGCGCTGGAACAAGGTGGGTACGATTGGGGAATTCTCGCTTATGCTGTAGGGTTCGGAGGATCAATTCTCTGGTTCGGATCTTCGGCCGGAGTGGCTATCTCAAGTCGATTTCATGAAACCCGTTCAGTGATTAGCTGGATTAAAAATGGGTGGCATATTCTTGTTGCTTACCTCATTGGTTTCTTTGTTTTATTATCTTTCATGGGATGGCATCCGCAGCCTCTTCATAAAAAAAAGTCAATTGCTCAAACGGAACAATCGATTCAATTGAGTATCGGCAAAAATACCTTAACTTCGGAAATCATAAAGGCTCCGGATGTGTTATCATTGCGAATCGGCTCCTTTGTTGAATAAATTGAGATTTAATTTTGGCTTCTTCTGATATTTCTTTGATAAATAATCAGCAGGATAGGAATTCTGAAATATATGGATGCAAGATTAACACTATCGGAATTAAATATGTTGGTTCGGGATGTTCTTCAGGACGCATTTTCCGAAACAATATGGGTGATTGCTGAAATTGCAGAACTGAAACAGAATCAGTCGGGACATTGTTATCTGGAACTGATTGAAAAAGATGAACTAACCGATACTGTTACGGCCCGGTCGCGTGCCACAATTTGGGGTTATACATATCGAATGCTCAAACCTTATTTTGAATCGACAACCGGACATCAACTTGCAGCCGGGATTAAAGTTCTTCTAAATGTAACGGTGGAATTTCACGAGGTCTATGGTTTTAGCCTCAATGTTCGTGATATTGATCCTACATATACTCTGGGGGATCTTGCCCGTAAGCGGGCTGAGATTATAGCCCGTTTGGAACGTGAAGGGGTTTTGACCATGAATAAAGAGCTGTCGATGCCTCTCATTCCTAAAAATATTGCGGTAATCTCTTCGCCAACGGCTGCCGGGTTAGGCGATTTTATGGATCAGTTGGATAAAAACCCATATAAATATAGGTTTTATACACGACTGTTTCCTGCCTTAATGCAGGGAGCCGGAGCAGAAGCTTCCATTATTTCGGCTTTAGAACAAATCTATGAATTGGAAG
>JAUZOB010000091.1 GCA_030706665.1 Bacteroidota bacterium | reverse complement strand
CGGAAGCCTTGATAGCTGGGAAAGCGACAAGAAACAGGCTCAATTAAGGCAGCAGCAGATTGTGGACTTTTTCAGGAAGTTTAAAGCCTATTGCACGCAATTTGCACCGGATAAGCCGATTATGCTTGCTCCCAATTGTTATCAGATTCTGAAGGCCTTGAATGTTTATCCTGAACTTTTGAAATCGGTGGATATTCTTTGTCCGTTTGGCTTTGCACGCATGGAAAAAGATGATCTTACGGGAAGGGATGCTGCTATGGTGCTTCAGCAATTGTGTGATAATGCCAACAGTCATTTATGGTTCGATCTGGAAGCATTTTTGTTCAATCCCGATGGATCTTTGTATCCAAGGCCTGTGGATGGAATTATCAGTGATTTGAAACTGTATTCCAATTTTGAAAAGATTCTTTGTTATCAGTATCCCGGAATATTTACCAGTCCCGATATGTCTGTCACCCTGGGAGGAAAGGATGCAGTGAATCTTTATCTAAATTACAAAAAATACGTTGATTCACTAAATGTTGATTCTAAAACAAAATAATCTTAAAGATATATGTTCGGGACATTCTTTGATTTGCAATAGTTTTGATGTTTTATAGCTCTAATATCTATTCTTCAAGAGGAGTAGTGAGTTTGTGTTAGATCGGACCTTAATCGGTTCATATTGAAATACGACGGAAATCGAGTTCACGGTTATCTCCATGATGAAATGCATCGTCTTTCTCGATTTCTATGAGGATTGCGCTGCTGTTATCATTTGAGTTCTTGTCACAATGGTCTTTAATTCGTTCAAATTTGTCTTGCGTGGTTGATTGAGAATCGGATAAAGTCTGCAAAAGTTCCTTCTCGGAAAAGGCTTCCAGGACTCCATCCGAACAGAGAAGCAGAATATCACCTGTTTCAATATTGTCTGCGCAGGTGATATCAGCCTGGGTTATTTCATTTTGGTCGTTGGCGACTATCGCTCGTGTAATCAGATTTTTCATGGGATGATTCTCTGCTTCTTTTTCTGTAAGCATTCCCATTTTAACCATTGCGGCAACTTCAGAATGGTCCCATGTTCTCCAGTATAATCCTTCGGACGGTTTGATGAGGTAAATACGGCTATCGCCGATATGAGCCAGATACAATCGTTCGTGTGATACGAATACGGCTGTCAGGGTGGTTCCCATTCCTGCATCTTCGGGATGCTTTTCCAGTTGAATATTTAAAAGCATTTGTGCGGTTCCGATATAATCCTGTACATCATCTTTATTGTAAAAAGGCAAAGGCTTTTCTCCTTTTATCTTGATCAGATAATGTGTTATTAACCTACTGGCAATTTCACCTTTTATTTGACCTCCGATTCCGTCGCACAAAACATACAGATGTTTGTCGTATGACAGATAATCCTCATTGTTTTGTCTTCTGCCTTTTATGCTAAACGAATAAGCTTTCATGATGCAATCTTATTAACATGTACTTGTTGTGATTCTCTTATGCTATTTTTTACCGTTTATTCAATTTAAAAGTTCCTATTGATACTAAGAATATCTGATTATTATAAAAGTCGATCCGATGGTGATTTAGAAAATAAAGAGAGATAAAGGACACCTGAATGTAATATTCGATTTCAAATGTTGACGAATGTGTTTACAGGGTTTCTAAAATGAGGAAAATAAGTTATCTTTAGGGAGCGGGGATAATATTCAGTAATAAATATGTTGGATATGAAAAAAATAGTACTACTGTTTTTCGTGGCAGTCATAAGTGAGCTTAGTTTTGCTCAAACGACGACTCAACCGATGCGTCCGACGAAATGGGCACAGCCTGTAAAGACTGCCTCATTGAGGAATATTTATAAGCTCAACAAAAATGTTTATCGTTGTGCTCAACCTGATGAAACTGGATTTGCCGAGATAAGCAGAATGGGAATTAAAACCGTGCTGAGTCTTAGGGAATATCATTCGGACGAGAATAAAATCAGAGGGATTGATATTAACCTGTGCCGGGTGAAAATTGACGCGGGGAGTATCAAGGATGCAGATGTTATCAGAGCTCTTACATACATTGCAAAATCTCCGAAACCTATCCTGATACATTGTTGGCATGGGGCAGATCGTACCGGTTTAATTTGCGCTATGTATCGTATTATTTTTCAAGGATGGTCAAAGAAAGAGGCAATTGATGAAATGGTCAATGGTGGATATGGATTTCATGAAATATACAGCAATATTCCCCGTTATATTGAGAAAGCAGACATTAAGACCATTAAAAAGAAATTAGAAAAGAGAAGTCAGATAAAATTTGATAATATTATCAATTACTAATAGCTCTTCACTCAATGAGAACAGCAATCATCTATATTTCCAAACATGGTACAACAGAGAAAGTCGCCAAATTAATTGCAGAGAAACAAAAGCATAAAGACATCACTTTATTGGATCTTCGGAGTATAACTAAACCTTTGATCGAATCCTATGATCGGGTTATCATAGGAGGATCTATTCATGCCGGGATGATTCAAAAGCGGATTAAGTCATTCTGTGAAGACAATCTGGATCTGTTACTTAAAAAGGAAATCGGGCTGTTTATATGTTGCATGATGAAAGAAAAGCAGAATGAACAGTTTGAAAATGCATTCCCTCAAAAGTTAAGGGACCATTGCAAGGTTAAAGGTTGTTTCGGAGGTGAATTTGTTTTTGAAAAGATGAACTTTCTGGAGAAGCTGATTGTAAAGAAAGTTGCTCAGACCGATATAAGCATCTCTCAGATTGATTATGAGGCAATCAACCTGTTTGTGGATGAATTTTGGAAGAATAAGAAAAACTAAATACGTTGTAATCTTACATATTGATAATACAAAAGGCTGCCTTTTGAGACAGCCTTTTGTATGTTGAGTTTTTGCTAATTCAAACAAGAAGGTTATTAAATGGAGATTAATTAGTCTTTCCCATTGTGAGATGGACTTTTATTCTGATTTATTTTCCGTATTACTCACAGACCAGCCCGTTTTTAATCCGATTACGAACCATGTCAGTGCAAGAGTCCCAATGGCAAAAATTGTATCACCTATTACTCTTAGCCACCGAATTACCTGAAGCGTAGGATCCTGCATGAATTCGGCAGAGCGTGCATACCAAATACCATGTTTTACACTTGCGACAGTCTGAATTAATCCCATTGGTAATACACTGATTAAAACCATCAATAATAACCCGATATTGATAGACCAAAAAGCAAACCGGATTACTTTTTCTTTCCAAACATATTTGATCGTTAATCCTCTCAATACAAAAAGCATCAGACCGATCCCTAACATCCCGTAAACACCGAATAAGGCGGTATGGCCATGTACAGGTGTGGTGTTCAGTCCCTGCATGTAATAGAGTGCAATCGGAGGGTTAATGAGGAACCCAAAGATTCCGGCCCCTACAAGGTTCCAGAATGAGACAGAAAGGAAATAATAGATCGGCCATTTGTAGGTCTTGATCCATTGGGTTGAGTAGCTGATCCGATAATTATGCCATGCTTCAAATCCTATTACGACTAGTGGTACGACTTCCAATGCACTAAAGGTAGCTCCGAGTGCGATAACAGCGGTTGGAGTGCCGGTGAAATATAAATGATGGAATGTTCCGATGATTCCACCGATCAGATAGATGATGGTGGAAAACAGAACGGCACTAGTGGCATATTTAATCTTCAGCAGTCCCATACGTACAAATAGAAATGCAGTGACGACGGTTGCAAATACTTCGAAGAAACCTTCTACCCAAAGGTGTACCACCCACCAACGCCAGTATTCAGCGATAGAAAGATGCGTTTGTCGTCCCCACATGAGACCTGCTCCATAAAATGCGGCTATTGCTACTGCCGAAATAACAAACATGATTAATAGCTGGCGGTTCTCACTTGGTTTTCGGATTGCCGGCCATAAAGCCCGCATCAATAAGATAAGCCAGATGACCAGTCCGATAAATAAGAAGATTTGCCAAAACCGTCCAAGATCAACATATTCGTATCCCTGATGCCCGAACCAGAAGTTTTGAACCAATCCTAATTTTTGCATAATACCAAACCATTGTCCGGCAAGAGATCCGATTACAATAATTAAAAGGGCTATAAATAGAAAGTTAACTCCTGCTTTCTGAAGTCTTGGTTCATGTCCGGAAACCGCAGGCGCTATGTATAATCCGGTAGCCAGCCAGGATGTTGCAATCCAGAAAATAGCTAACTGAACATGCCATGTTCGGGAAACTGAGTAGGGTAGTATATTCGCTAACGGGAATCCGTAAAAAGCGGTTCCTTCGACACCATAATGAGCAGTAATCACTCCCAGCAGTACCTGGACGAGTATTAGTCCGCAAACAATCCAAAAGTACTTCTGAATTGCTTTCATGGATGGGGTAGGTTTTAGTCCGGATAGCGGATCATCTTGCGGGAGTGTGGTAACTAAAAGGTTCTCATCTTTATTCCCTGCATAATAGAACACCAATAATCCTACACTAAAGAGCAACATGATTACACTAAATCCGGTCCAAAGGATTAAGGTTGGAGCAGGTTTATTTCCTATCAACTCATCTGGCGGCCAGTTGCTGGTGTAAGTAATATCTTTACCAGGTCGTTGTGTAATACATGACCATGCAGCCCAAAAGAAGAAGCTACTCATTTTATCCATTCGGGCTCTGTCTTTAATTGTGTTGGCCGGAATGGCATAGGCCTCGCGAGTCTTTGTCAGATCCGGATTGTTCATAAAAAGACCTGCATAATATTGACTCAATTCTTTGTATGCACTATCTCTTAAGGTTGATATCTTCAATGTATTGGTTGTGCGATCAAAGGTGTTGGTACGTAATTCTTTTTGCAATCTAACCTGCAAGACAGCCTTCTTTTCATCGTCAAGGACATTATATTCCGATTTGTACAGTTTTTTAGCCCATACATTCAAAATATAAACGGCTTCGCGATGTAGCCAGTCTGCAGTCCAATCCGGAGCGACATAAGCACCATGCCCCCATATGGTGCCTACTTCCTGACCTCCCATTGATTGCCATACATTCTGGCCGTCTTTAATATCCTGATCCGTAAATAAAACATGTTGATCTGCTGAAATTACTTTATCAGGAATCGGAGGGGCTTGATGATAAATTTCGTTCCCTAAATAGAGAAGGACTGAGAATGAAACTGTGATAACCAGGATAAAGCCAATCCATAACTTGTTCGTTTTCATGAGGGATATGTTTTAGATGAACAAAATACTTTAATCTGAATGAAAATAAGATGCAGAATAAATGGGGCTATTACAGGTACTTGCTTTTTAATTGATTTAATAGATTATGGTGGTATTCATAAACTCCATGACCAATATATTACTTCTGATGTTGTCTGCGATCTTTTTTATGATTGACAGCATAATTTTTATTGCAGAATGTTCTTTAATCAAATCTTCTGTTGGTTTCATATTATTGGTTTTAAATGAATAATAATGAATTGTCGATTTGTAAGAATCTAAGGTCTGAGTAAAATAATCCCATTAACAAAATAGATGGAACTCATTAATAAACAGATGTGACTGAAAAATGTTGAGTGATGAAAGAATAATAGAATGAATAACTTAAATATTTCCAGAAGCTCCTTTTTCCTTGTTACGATAGTCTAAAACAATGGATAGAATATCCTTGCCGTATTGCTTAAGCTTCTTTTGTCCCATGCCTTTTACGGCCAATAGTTCTTTGTCTGTACGGGGAAGAAGTTCTGATATTTGAATAAGGACCTTTTGTGAGGCTACATAAAATATAGGAACATTGCTTTCGTGAGCCATCTTTTCTCTCCATTCCCGTAAATTGCGGAATAACTCGGGATGTTCTAAGGGTATGTCAGCATAATCTGTTGCCTTCCTGGTCTTTGTATTTGCTTTCTGAAGAACAGCTTTTGCCCGGACCGCTATATAATCTTTGATGATAAAACCATCGGAACAGGAGGTCATGCAGGTTGCTTTTATGGATAGTTTTTCTCTAATCTTTGTCAATATCTCATTAACCGATTTCTGGATTGCTTTATTATCCGTAACGAAAGAGCACTGATCCAAGGGCGTTTGTATATTATCTGCTAAGTTCTTCTGAAAATAAATGCAAGCTTTTTTAATTCGTTCCTGAAGCAGGATGTTGGCCTCTATGTTATTCTCAATTGTAAGATGTTGTTGAATCTGATGTGAGAATTTATTCGAAACCTCGATTAGTTCTGATGTGCAATTATTTTGTATATCCGACAGAACACTGCTGATATTGCCTTGAATGCTATTCATATTTTCCTGAATAATTTTCAGACAACGGCCAAGTGAATAATGGATAGACTTATAATCGAATAACTCATTTAATAACGAGAGCTGATATGCAATGAGTGATTCCTTGAATATCTGTTCATCCGGTGGATTCTTTTCTAGTTCACGAGTAAACGTTTTTACCTGCTGATCGCAGATAATCCCTTTGGTTGATATATCGGAACTAAGGACTAAGCCTTCCATTGATTTACAACGGCTCAGTGCGACATAGATCTGACCATGTGCAAATGCAGCCTGCACATCAATAATTGCCTTCTCAAAGGTTAACCCCTGACTCTTATGAACCGTAATGGCCCATGCTAATCGAAGGGGATACTGATCAAATGAACCAATAACTGTTTCTTCAATTTCTTTTGTTTCTTCGTTGATCGAGTAATTTATATTTTGCCATATCGCTTTTTCAACAATTATAGGTTCGCTCTCACCTTTGCATTTTACAGAGATAAATTGGTCATCTATTGCGCTGACAATTCCTATTTTCCCATTAAAGAAACGTTTTTCAGGCGTGCTGTCATTCTTTACAAACATAACCTGTGCCCCTTTTTTGAGGGATAATTTAAATTCAGTAGGGTAAGAGTATTCGGGAAATTGTCCTATGACTTCAGCTGTAAAGGAATGAGTTTTGCCTTTTACTTTTTGAAGTCGTTCATTATTGATTCCATGAGCAATTGCATTATGCGTTGTAAGGGTGATGTATCCTTCTTCGTCTTTGGGACTAAAGTTCGGAATATAGCGTTTGTTGAGTTGTTGTATAGACGAGGGCGATAGATTATTCTCACGGATCTCATTCAAAATCTGAATGAATGTCTTGTCGTTCTGTCTATAGATATGTTTTAATTCAATGTTAATAGGGGGAGATTGCTGCAACGCTTTACTACTGAAAAAGAAGACCGTGTCGTAATATTGTTTTAAAATTTGCCATTCCTCTTCTTTTACTACCGGTGCAAGTTGTTGTAGATCACCGATCATAAGCAGTTGAACTCCTCCAAATGGTTTATACTTGTTTTTATACTTTCTAAGCACGGTATCAATTCCATCCAATAAGTCAGCACGTACCATACTGATCTCATCAATCACTAAAAGATCAAGAGATTTGATAATGTTGATTTTGGTTTTGTTCATTTTGTGAACAGAAGCGGAATGCTCGGATAACTCCTTCCTTTCTGTTGATTGCGAAGGGATGATTGGTCCAAATGGCATCTGGAAAAAGGAATGAATTGTAACACCACCGGCATTAATGGCTGCAACTCCGGTAGGGGCTACAACAACCATTCGTTTCAATGATTGGGCTTTCAGCTTATGCAAGAAAGTAGTCTTCCCGGTACCAGCTTTTCCTGTTAAAAAGATGTTTCGATTGGTATATTGTACAAAATCGTAAGCCAGTTTTAATTCCGGGTTTGATTCCATTTCTTTATTTGTGTCACTTTATAAAATTATAAAAATTGCGAATATGGGAATATTTTAAGAACAAAGAAACAAGGAATTAATATAAAGTTATATGCAATAAAAAGCTGTCTTGTTGAGACAGCTTTTTATCTTATTTGATATTTAGCATGAGAATATTCTTGCCATCGTAATCAATGACTTTTGTCGTAAGAGCATCTTTACTGACATCAACTCTTGTACAGGATTTATCGCTGCCGATGATTATCGGGAAATTATTCACTTCTTTATTTGTTTTGAAATAGTTGAAAGTGTGTTCATGTCCGCATAGCATTAGGGTAATGCCTGCTTTATTCAGAATAGGTAGCCATTTTTCCTTAATATCATTTTGGGCATGCCATCCGTCACCGCCAAGGGGAGAGATATGGCAAATCACAACTTTATATTGAGCATTTTTGAATTCGGATGATTCAAACACTTTTTTCAACCATTCTGCTTGTTCCGTACGATATTCATCATATGCTGCCAGTCCGCTATAGGCAATATCCGAATCCGGTTTGTCTTCTCCGCAATCGAGTCCGATCAGGAATAATGGGCCATAGCTTTTGGTAAAGTAATATTTGTTGTCGGTTCTGGGAAAATACTTCATCAGATCTTTTGAAAGAAGACCTCTGGTTTCATGGTTTCCTCTCACCATCAAAAAAGGTTTTGTGGCAGCAAACATATCAGAGCTCTTTTTTAAGAAGCCGTCAAACAGATCTGATTCATGAGAAAATTCACTGGTCATATCTCCATTGAATAAAACAAGGTCTGCATTGTCAATCCCCCCATTTTTAAGCATTACTTCCAGCTTGTCGGGATTGTTATGAATATCGCTGACTTCAATAAAAGAGACCTTTTCAATCTTTTCAGGTAGAGTGCTGAATGAGAATATCTTGCCCAAATGATTATCGCTCGACACCCAACTTCCATAGCTTACAGAATATGCACCATAGTTAAGAATCTCTTTCGATACAAGCCTGTAATTGTAAGTTGTACCTGGTTTTAATCCTTTGATTCTGATTTTCTGAATCGTAGAACCTGCATCAATTTGTCCGTTTATGGTGCCATAATACTTGGTTCGACTTTTAGCTTGGAAGTTACTACCGTCCTCTTCTGCTAATTCTACCCAGGAGAAGGCAGGTTTAGTCGTGTGCCAGACTATTGTAACAGCATCGGTCCCAAGTTCCTGAAGATAGGGTGGACAACTAAATGCGATCGGTTTATCCTGCTGGGCATAAAGATTTAATGCCAGAATGGAGAAAAAAATAAATAGTAGTCTTTTCATTGTTTTTACTAATGGTTTAATTATGAAAACACAAATTTAGAAAAATTAGGATAAAATGGTGAACTTCAGTGTTGGTGTTATTATCACTTGGTGAAGAGGATAAATTCTTGTAAAGAGACGGAAAATCTGACCTGGTATATACTTAATAAATGGTTGGGTGTATTGCTGTATCTTTATCTTAATTCTATTTTGAAAATCAAGAGTTTCCTCCTTTTTTATAATGTGGATGTTGGGGGGACAAATGAGTTGGTTGTAACTAAATGGATAAGTAATGCATGTTGTTTTCATATTCCAGACCGATATTTTGGACCTTCAATTTCAATAAAGTTCGTTAATTTTGTGAAATACAATTCTGAATTATGAATTTACATAGCGACGTTGGACTTGTACTGGAAGGTGGCGGATTCAGAGGGATGTATACCGCCGGTGTATTGGATGTATTCTTCAAAGAGAAGATTTTCTTTGATTATATCATAGGCGTGTCGGCAGGGGCTGCCTATGGGGTGTCGTATGTTGCCGGACAGTATGAACGAAATTTGAAAGTCAACAAGTATGTTTCGGATAAGCGATATTTTAGCTTTGGAAATTTTGTAAAGATGGGAAGCTTTTTTAACTGGGATTTTATATACAAAGAGATTCCTACGAAATTAATCCCGTTTGATTACGAGAGTTTTTCCAAGTCACCCACCCGAATGCGTGTAGGAGTGACAAATTGCACTACAGGAACGGCCGAATATAAAGACCTGGACGCCTCTTCGCCTGAATCATTCCGGGATTTGTTGACAGCGACTTCTTCTTTACCTTTCATTTCAAAAATGTGCAAAATCGATGATCAGTATTACATGGATGGAGGTATTGCCGATTCTATCCCGGTTAAACAGGCTATTAAAGATGGCAAGAAGCGTCTTGTGGTTGTCCTGACTCGTGATTCGGAGTATCGAAAAGAACAAATGAAGTTTGGTACCCTGTTGAAATTGGCTTATCGTAAATATCCCAATATGACCCAGGCATTATTAGATCGGGCTGATACCTATAACCGGACGCTTGAAGAACTGGCTGTATTGGAAAAAGAGGGGAGGGCTTTTGTGATAAGGCCGTCAGAGCCTATTGCTGTAGCCCGATTGGAGAATAATCCTGATAATTTAGAAAGAGTTTATCATTCATCAATCCAGGAAATGGAAGAAGTGATTCCCAAATTGAAAGATTGGTTGAATCAAGACAATCAAGAATGTACTTTACTGCCGGATTGAAATAATAATTTCCCTTGTTTTAACTAACTAATTGACCAAATAGCGATGTATATGAAAAAGTTACCTTTCTTTTTAATTATTGTTTATGCCATTTGCTTTTGTTCTGAAGGCTTATGGGCACAAAAGAATCTGAAGAAAATGCAAAACCTGAATATCGTTTTTGTAGGGAATAGTATTACTTATGGAGCAGGTCTTCAGAATCCGGAAACTGAAGCTCCTCCTGTCCATGCTTCTGCTTATTTAATGAAGCAACCCGGAATCGGGAAAGTTAATTATTCTAATCAGGGCAGAAGTGGGTATACTACAGTTGATTTCTTACCTTCCGGAGATACATTTAAGTTTGTTGAAGAGGCTGCCAATAGTTTTCAAAAGAATAATGACGGGCTGTTAATCTTTTCTATCATACTCGGGACGAATGACAGCGCCATAAAAGGACCTTTAGGTTCTCCCGTTTCACCTGATTCTTATCAGCAAAATTTAAAGACAATTGCCGATCGCTTGTTAAAAGATTATCCGGAGTGTAAAATTGTATTTCAACATCCTTTATGGTATAGTCCCAATACTTACAATGG
>JAUZOB010000090.1 GCA_030706665.1 Bacteroidota bacterium | reverse complement strand
TTTTGGAAATAGTTTCAGGTGTCGTTCAACTATTAAGAGGCTGCTCGTCAGAACAGCCTCTAATTATTCCAATATCTTAATAAGCATTAAGATTAGATTTTTATCCCAAAATGTTCGCAGTATCGCTTGTAGAGATGACCGGCTTGTAAGTAAGCAGAATTCGGACTCATAAAATGAGAGAATTCAAAGGTTATAGCATCCTCCATTCCGGCTTTCCTGGCGGCTTCAAGTTTTAATAGTAATTTTTCAAATTTTATGGGTAAGAATCTGATCGGCATATCACGGTCAAATGATTCGACATTGGTCCAGCAATGGATCCCATACCGGTCTGCCAGTTTCTTGTTTATTTCCAAATATTGCGGAAGTTCATTATAGTCTACCTGACCGTCTTGAAATGCCAGAATGTTTACAGCTCCCTGGATATTGGACAAGATTTCATTCCATTCTTCCTCATGCTCTTTAACGGTGATCGGCTTCTCTCCTCCCATGACCTGGTCAGTCTTTATTCCATGAATATAGGGCGACATAAGAGTTGGCAGGTTATTTGAAACGTCTTTGGCGTGTTTCCCTACTTCTGCATAGACTTTTGACATGTTCTTGGTCCGGCGACTGATTTCCTGGGAAAGATACCATCCTTTAAAGGATTTGTGATGACCATATTTGCTCCATACCTCATCGATTAGATGTAAATTCAAATCAATCTCCTTTTGAAAGGATCCTTCAATCCAATATTTCCCCGAATCATATGTGCCAAAATAAAAATTCAGATGGTATTTGTCGGCCAGGGTAAGGAATAACTCAACAAGATCGACCGGAGGATAATATACATCTTCTGACTTCATGATGCTTTCAAAGGGAGCAGAAATCCATTTCCCCAATCCGCACCGGATGAGGACTACTGTCTCAATTCCCATTACTTTCATTGCCTGGAAGTCTCTATCCCATTCTTCATATCCCCAGTTTTGGTGTGGTATATCCCAACTGATCTCATCCAGAAAGGTTGCTTTTATGGGCATCCCTTTGAAAATGCCGGGAGTTGCAAAACGATTGTTGAATGTTGAACCTAAATGGCTCTTGTTGCTTTTGTCATTTTGAAATTCACTGGCATGTACGCCTAAGCCTGCTGCTGATAATGCGGCTGCACCTATCGAGGCTTTTTTTAGAAAGTTTCGTCTTGATGATTCGCTTTTTTCCATAGTTCAGTTATTTTGGATGTTAGTTAATGACCTTAAGTGAAATTGCGGCACCTCCACCGGATGCTAAATTTAGTTTAATATGGTCGGTTGATTTTACTTTTTGAGTGATTATTTTATAAGCTGTCGGATTATTTTTCCAGTCAGCATTATCTGCGTCGGTATAAATTTTAGCTTCGTATACCTTGTTTTTGTCGAGGAAGTTTAAACTGATATCTTGTTGTCTTTTATCCTGGTTAGTGATACTTCCTATGAACCAATTGTCCGATTGTTTATCTTTTCTGGCAATTGTCAGGTACTCTCCGATTTCTCCATTCAAAACTTTGGTTTCCTGCCATATCGACGGAACATCTTCGATGAATTTAAATGCATCAGGATATTTCTCATAGTTCTCGGGTAAATCAGCAATCATTGGCATTGGACTGTTAATTGTCAGGTACAAGGCTAATTGCTTTGTAAGTGTTGTCGGAACCTGATTGTTAGGTCGATTGTATCCTTCGAGTTTTATATTGAAAATGCCGGGAGTGTAATCGATCGATCCTCCGAGCATAGTCGTAAATGGGAATATCGTTGAGTGTTCGGGTGTATTGCCCGGATTTCCCCAAGCTTCCCATTCCTGACCTCGTAATGTTTCTCTGGATAGCCAATTCGGATAGGTGCGTGATTCACCTGTTCCCTGAATAACTTCATGACTGATGATCATGATATGGTTTTCAGCAGCTTTTTCAATGACCCTGCGATAATGATTAACCATCCATTGACCGTGATGATAATATCTTATCGGAACTACCTTGCCGACATAACCTGTTTTTACAACATGGACTCCCAGATTGTTGTAATATCTGAATGCGGAATCTAATTTGCTATCGTACCATTCGGCGGCAGCACAGGTTTCGTTTTGTCCCACTAATGCTACATTCTTTTCTTTTCCGTATTTTATGACTTCCTGGATGTCAAAATCAGGGTAGGGCTTCGTAAAGTCAAATGCCCAACCAAATTTTTCCCCATGTCCGCTATTCCAACCCTCTATAAGCATGGATGTTATTCCATGTTTTGACGCAAAATCAATATAGCGTTTTGCATTTTGTGTCGTTGCTCCATGTGGCTTCCCTTCTTCTATCCCTTGTGATGAGATTCCCAAATGCATTTCCCACCAGATGCCAATATATTTATTGGGCTTAATCCATTCGGTATCGGTTAGCTTACATGGTTCGTTAAGATTCTCTATCAGATTTGATTCTACCAATCCTCCCGCATTTTCGGAAATCTGAATTGTCCTCCATGGTGATTTGAATGGAGCTTTTGTTTTGACTCTAATTCCGTCGGGCCATGCGACTAAAGTGCTTTTTAGGTTTAGGGTGCTGTCAACATGCAGCGTCATTCCTGCATAATCAACAAGAGATGCTTCGTGGATGCTTAAATACATTCCATCCGGAGTCTTCATGGTTAGAGGCGTGTTTACTGCTTTTAGGTCGGGAATGTATGTTGAGCAAAGATCGTTATTCAGATAAGGCTTACAGTCAATGGCTGATAGTTTCGATTTTGTAAATAAATGTTCATATAATTCCCAATCGCCTGGCGACCACCAACAAGTATTATCACTGACCATTTGAAAATTCGAACATTCATCTATGATGTCAACTTCTTTAAGATTGGGCTGTTCCGGTACTTCGTACCTAAATCCAAGTCCGTCATTATATATTCGAAACAGAATATTTAGAATTCTTTTTTTTCCATTTTTCTCCTGAAGTTGAACTTTTAGTTGATTATAGTGATTCCTGACTGATTTTGTTGCTCCCCAGACTCTTTGCCATGTTTCGTCAAAATTGGAATATTGGCTGTTTATGATTTTAAAATTTTTATTGAAGTTATCGTTGTTTTTTAGAATGAAGCCCAGTTTTGAATTCCCCACTATTGGTCGCCCCTTAAAGGATAAACTATAAACAGGAGTGCCTTCGTTGTTTAGAGTGAAGGTCGCTTTTAATTTTCCGTTCGGAGAAATAACCTCTTTTTGATTCGCAAAACATGAACCTGCAATTATCATGCACATTGATATGATTAAAAAATAGAGAGATCTATTCATAAAATTGAATTATAAATAAAAGATTCGTGATAAAAATTTGAAAGAATGATTAATAGTGCTTTATATCTGATACTCACATAATACTACTGATTCTAAATAGAATCAGAGGTGACAACGTGAATCATTCTTGTCATTAAAGAACTTAAATTGAATGACAAATCCATTAGAACTTCAAGACTGATTTCATGCAGATAAAGTCTTTAAATCAGCATCCTCTTTTTACAGAGAATGCTGATAAAAACATAAAGTAACAGTTGATTGAAAATATAATCTACCAGCCAGGATTCTGGACCAGATTCTTATTTTTTTCAATTTCTGTAAGGGGTATAGGGAAGAAGTAATATTTCTTTGGGAAAACGCGTTTTTCGTAAGCAGTACGTTTAAAAAAGTTTTCTTCAGAATCTGCCCAGACATCCATGCCATGAAAATCTCCATTAAGAAGCGTTTCACCAAGTTTCCATCGCATAATGTCGAAATACCTTATGCCGTCTTCGCAGTAGAATTCATTTTGGCGTTCCTTCAAAATGGCTGCTCTCATTTTAATCGGATCAGAAAGAACAGATGAAGGAAGATCAGGAATACCTGCCCGTTGACGAACAAGGTTTACATATTTTAATATGTCCTGATTGCCAGGTTGATATTCGTTTAGAGCTTCTGCGTAGTTTAAATAAACTTCAGCCAGACGGTATAAAATAAGTGGACGATAAGCTGTAGAATTTAGCCATGGGTGGAATGCATTATCAGTCATCTTCTTTACCAGATAGCCGGTTAGAGAACCATTCCTTGCCTGTTTTGCATCTTCACTGCCATGGCCTTGAATAAAATCGATTGGATTAAGGTCATTGGCGCATATTGAACCGCACCATGAAACACTTAAATAGAAACGAGGTTCCCGATTGATATACATGTTATAGGTTCCGGCTTTGGTTATCAGCCCGGCTTCTCCGTTGTCATTCCATTTTGAATTTACATAGGCATCTTCGGTCGAATATCCGGTTTCCGTATATGAAGGGTCATCATGGATATCTTTCCCATCTTTAGTATAAAAGGCATCAACAGATTCCTGGGTAGGAGACAGACCTCCGTAACCCCAAATATGCATCGGTGCAGTTACTTTTCCCCATTCGTCCCAAAAGTCCTGAACGTATGTTCTGGAGAAGATGACTTCTTTGTTGTCTGTAACATTGAAAAATAGATTTTTTAAAGACATGAAGGGGTCAATTGATCCGTCATCATTGTATTCCTTATACAAATTATAGGTGCCAGATTCAGCAAGATCAATCAGTTCTTTGCTGGCCTCCATCGCTTTTTTCCATTTCTCTTTGTCGTAATTGGAATTGTACAAAGAAGTGCCATCCGGATTCTTTAGTGCTGCAAGATCTGAATTCCCATTGTAAAGCGGGCTAGCGGCATAAAGTAAAACTCTTGCTCTGACAGCAAGTGCTGCTCCCTTGGTTGGTTTTCCATAATCCCACGTTGTTGAATTATTTACTGTCGGAAGTTTTCCTGCCAGTTCTTTCAACTCATTATCCAGCCAGGTAACAGTTTGATCATAGGGCGTGCGAACCGGAAGATCTTTAGATGTTAAGGGAACTTCTTCCAGTATAAGGGGAACAGCGCCATATTGCTCTAATAATAAAGCATAATAATAGGCTCTTAAAAACCGGACTTCCAACTTCGCATTTTCTACGTCTTTCTCTGATAAGCCGGAAATAGGATGAACCTTATTCATGAAGTTATGGATTGTCCTGAATGACTGGTAGTAAAAAGTCCAGTAATCATTGGGGTAACCGCTATTGGCATTCCAGTTTCCGTTTGTAACAGAATTTGACCAGTAATTGTCAAAGGGTGTATCTGCTTCACCGGAAAGTACCGACCATCCTGCTGAAGGGGTGGCCCACCATGCAAATCCATAATTTAGGACAAGATTGGGAATATAACTGTAGCAATGTGCTATTTCAGAGAGTACTGAGTTTTTGGAATTATAAACATATTCCTCGGTCATTTCACCCTCCGGAGTTTGATCAAGATATTTTTCGCATGACGATGTCAAGAATAAAACGGACATCGTTATGATATATAGTAACTTTTTCATTATCGATCAAATATATGAATGATACTAAAATTTTATTTCGCAACCAATTGTAAATACTCTTGAAGTAGGATACTGCATCCCGTTGGAAGACACTAATTCGGGATCCCATAGATGTTTAAAGTCTTTACTCCACGTAAATACGTTTGTTCCCCGGACGTATAGGCGCATTAAATCGACGTTCTTCTTAAAGAATCCAAGTTTACAGCCCAGTTCAATATTTTTGAGTCGACAAAAATCAGCATTCCTTAGCCACCATGTCGAAGATCTGTCGTTATTCTCGCTTCTTCCATTTGATAATCTGGGCCAGAAAACATCTTGTCTTGGGTTTTCTTCGGTCCATCTGTTGGTGATGTTTGAGTAGATATTCCCTGCGCTTTGTCCGGTATAAAATGGGAAGAAATAAGATTCTCCATTATTGCCCAGCATTACAGAGGTTCTGCTGACCCCTTGGAACAAGAAGCCAAAATCGATACACTTATATTGAATGCTGGCTCCAAGTCCATAAACGATTTCAGGATTGTTGGCATATCCAATCGCAACATTGTCATAGTCGTCAATGACTCCATCTTTGTTATAATCTTTATATTTGATATCCCCGGGTGAAACACTTGTCGAAAATGTTGGAACAGGAATCTTATTCCCTTTATCATCAACAGTCTTTAATACCCGGTTGGGAAGATCACTGAAGTCATCTTTGGTGTAAAGTCCTTCTGCTATTAATCCGAAGATCTGGCCATATCGTTTCCCGACATTGCTTTGATAGGGATATTTTTTCTCTGGTTCATCCATATCCTCAATTTTATTGGCCGCATAGGTAAAGGATGTATTCACGGAGAAGGACAGGCTATTGTTGATCTTTTTGTTTATGATCAGACTCATATCCAGTCCTTTATTCGACATTTTCCCTACGTTTGCATAAGGATTGTTCACTAATCCGGTAGTGGCAAGGATTGACTGTCGACGCATAAAAATATTCTCGCGATTTTCCTTAAAGATGTCCACTTGAAGATCGATCAGGTTAAGTAATCCCAATTCAATCCCGGCATTCGATTTTTTTGCTTTTTCCCAGGTTATTGTTTCATCTCCGTATTCAGAAACTCCAACACCATTTCTGACGTGATTCCCTTGTTCCCCAAAGGCATACCCGGCAGCATCCTGTGTCATTTCAGAAGTATATCCGAATCGTCGATCCGCAGATATCTTATCGTTCCCAACCAATCCATGGGAAGCCTTAAGCTTTAGTTTGTTTACTACTGAGCCGAAAAGGTTTTTAAAGGGTTTTTCTTCTGAAAGCATCCAGCCCAAGGCAATTGATGGGAAGAATCCGTATCGTTTCCCGGGAGCGAAATTCTCTGACCCATTATAGCCAAAGTTCGACTCAATGAAGTACCTATAGGCGTAGTTGTAGGCCAGTCGACCTGCAATCCCATTACTTCTATAAGGTAGCGAAGAGTTTACAGTGCCTGCAGGTCTGATTATATGATCACTTTGATTGTACAGGAATAGTGCACTTATATTATGAACGTTACTAAATGTCCTGTTGTAGTTGATTTGTGCCTCCAGATATGTTTTCCTGGTGTTGCTATTGCCATCCCATCCTAAATGGAGAATATCATTCGCTCCGGGATCCGGGTCACTGAAGATCAGATTCCCTTCATCGTCTCTGCCTGTTGCCGTATAAGCTGTAGGTACTTTGGAGAGCGTTGTCGTTTGGTTGTTGTAGGCATCGAATGAAAATAATCCTTTTGCCGATAATCCTTCAAGTAAAAAGTCCAGTTTTTGTTCCAACGAAATCGTTGACTCAATGGAGCTGGCAGATGATGTGGAGTACCCGGAACGATTCAGATAGGTCCAGGGGTTTCCGCCCAACGTTGGCTTTGAATAGTATCCGTTGGAGTAATAGGGTGGAAGCAGGATTGGAATTGTTCTCATTGCCTGATCAAAAAGATACTGTACCCCGGTTGACGGAGAATTTCGGGAAAGAAGATAACCACCCATGTTCAACTTAAATAAGGTTGTACTGGTCAGGTCAATATCAACATTACTTCTAAAATTAAATCTGGAAAGTTTTAATTTTGATTTATCATCCTCCATGTCAGATGTATTTAATATCCCATCCTCATGCAGGGCTGATCCGGAAATAAAATATCGGATATTGTTGGTTCCTCCGGAAACATTCATATTCGCTCTCTGACTGGTTGAAAAGTCGTTAAATAAAGTCTTCATCCAGTTCACATTCGGATACAGGTCAGGATCAACCTGAGTCTTGGTTTTTTCAATGTCCTCCTGAGAATAGACCGGGTCTCTTCCTTCGTTTCTTAAAACCTCATTGTAGAGGTTCATGTAGTCAACTCCATTAATGAATTTTGGAAGTTGGGTTTGTGATGTTATTCCGTATTCGGCCTGGACCTGGATCTGCGGTTTTCCTGATTTGCCTTTTTTGGTATTGATAAGAACAACGCCATTGGCACCTCGAACCCCATATACTGCTGTTGCTGTAGCATCTTTAAGGATGGAGAATGATTCAATATCCAATGGATCAACATTGTTTAGATCCCGCTCAACACCATCGACCAGTACCAATGCGTTTTGAGAGCTGGCATTAAACGTGCTAACCCCTCTAATCCAAAAGTCACTCTGGTCATAACCTGGCTCACCTGATCTTTGTACCGCAAGAATTCCGGCCAGTTGACCGGCCAGACTGCTACTCAGGTTTGCATTTGAACTAATAAGTTTCCTGGGGTCTACGGTTGATACAGCTCCAATTACACTCACCTTTTTCTGTGATCCATAACCTACTGCGACAACTTCGTTCAGTCCAATATTATCATCTTGTAGAATTACATTAATGACTGATTGATTCCCTATTTTTACTTCCTTTGTCTTCATTCCGACATATGAAAAAATAAGTGTTTCAGCATCATCCTGTAAATCAATTGTAAATTTACCGTCTAAATCTGTTAGTATACCGTTTTTTGTCCCTTTTACCAAAATTGTTACTCCGGGGACCGGACTATCCTTTGAATCTTTTACAGAACCTTTAATTTTCTTCTTCTGAGGCTGCTGTAGGGGAAGCGTATTTCTCTCTGTGGGTGTTGAGACTTTCCCCGGTAGGATTACGATCTGGCGATTATAGATCTTATAGGTATTTTTATTGCCTTCAAACAATTGGTTGAGCAATACTTCAATGGATTTGTTTTTAACATTCACATCAACTTTGCGATTGATATCAATAGTTTTCTCATTGAATAAAATGATAAATTCACTTTGTTCTTCGATCTTCTGAAATACACTACGCAGATTAGCACCCTTCATGTTTAAGTTAAACTTTGCTTGCTGTGAATAGCTATTGGCAGAAGCGGAAACTAAAGCAAAGAACAAGAAAAAGGTTAGTAGTTTCATTTTTAGTAAAATTTCATGGATGTCTTTCTCATGGAAAAACATCATCAAATGTTTTTTTTTCATAGTTTAGCTACGTTTTTATTAAAGGAAACATTTAATAACAACTTGAAGCCGGGGAGTTGGCAGACTTTCCGGTTTCTCTTTTTTTAATTGGAATTTAATTTTTCATAGGCATTAACCTCGTTTTTTTACAATGTATACTTTGTTATTTTCAATCTTGTAATCAATTTTTGCAACATCACTCAATGCTTTCATGACCTCTTCTATTGAGGTCTTTAGATCAAGTTTTCCACTAAGTAGATCGTCTGAGTGAAATGAACTGTTTTCAATAAACTTTACGTTGTAATATCGTTCCAGCCGTTTAAATACATCGGCTAAGCTTTCCTTTGAAAAGGTGAACCATCCTAATGTCCATGCTGTATAATAAGCTACATCCGGCTCATTTTTCAATGTCATTGTTTTATGAGATTTGTTAAAAATAACCCGCTGGTTTGGCAACATAACCGTTTCCTTTTTTAATAGGCGAAATCCTGAATTGTCAGAAAGAGTTACTTTACCCTCTACCAATACGGTCATTACATCTTTATCTGTTTCGTATGCAGAGATGTTGAATTTTGTTCCTAATACTTTTACGGTCAGGTCATTTGTCTTTACGAGGAAGGGCATAGACTTATTGTGAAAAACTTCGAAGTAAGCTTCTCCATCTAAAAAGACTTCTCGTTTTGTTCCTTTAAATCCTGAAGGGAAAGCAATGCGACTACCTGCATTTAACCATACTTTTGTCCCATCGGCAAGCTCAATGATCGATTTTTTACCGTAAGGAACAATTACTTCATTCATTTTTACTTCCGCTTGTTCGGTACCCGCCCCATCAGTTATTGGAACAATATTGCGATGGTTTATCTTAATTGCTTTATTTTTCCCGTTTACCTGGATCAATGACTCATTTGAACGAAGATCAATTTCCTCGCCTGTTGAGAGAATTAATTTGGAATTATTGATATTGCCGAGCTTTGTGAATGCATAAGTGGAATGATCGTTGTATTTGACGGCCTCGTAATAACCTAATCCTGATATAATTAATGCAAATACAACTATTGCCGCAATTTTAATCAGCTTGTGGTATGACTGCAAAGAAATACGGGTAGATTGAGCTGTTTGAATTTGTTTTATTTTTTGCCAGATCCCAATTTTGAGCTCTGCTGATATAGTTTCATCATGGACCCTCAATAAAAGGATTATCTTCTGTGCTTTACGAGCTCTTGTCGAAAAATCAGGGTATTGGTTAATTAGTTCGGTAAAGAATTCATTATTGGATTTATAGAGGACCCATGAGGCAAAATTGAGGTCATCTGTTAGTTCTTCGGTCGAATATGAAATGTATTTATTTTTGTCTGGAAGCATTGGTCAAATGTTAGTCTTTTTACTCACATAAGACATTGACCGTATTTTTGTGGACTCGGAATCTATAAAATTTTTCAATAAAAATTTACTTCATCTTTTTTGAATAATATAAAGAGCAATACCTCAGTATCTTCCATTTGTTCCCGAAGTAATTTTAAAGCACGAAACACCATTTTCCTGGCTGAGTCGTATTTAATCGACATCATCTCGCAGATTTTATCGTAATCAAAATCGCATGTATATCTGTAATAAAGGATTTCACGCTGTTTCGGACTTATTTTGTTGAGCGCATTTTTGATCAGAAGTTCTTTTTGAGACAGATTCTCTTTGTCTATTATTTCTTCCTCGAAAGAAAATGTTATAAGGAGTTCATATTGTCCATCAAGCTTCTCATTTTCTATGAACCTTTTTTGTTCATGCATTGACCGAATGATTCGATGCTTTAGCGCAGACATCAAATAGAAACGAATGTTGTCGGTAGATCCTAAGTGTTCCCGATTGCGGATCAAATAAACAAAGAGTTCCTGGATCGAGTCTTTTATTAAATCAGTATCTGAAGTAAATTTCTTGCCATAACTATAAAGGTGTGCAATATGATGATGATAGATATATGAGAGTGCATATTCTTTATTCTTCCTAAAATCATCCCACAAATTACTATCATCAAACACCACAATCGATAGGTTAAATTACTACAATAAAAATTTAAGAAT
>JAUZOB010000009.1 GCA_030706665.1 Bacteroidota bacterium | reverse complement strand
GTAAGATTAAACCCTTTTTCTGCTTCGGTCAATACATTATCAAGAATATAATCTGTAATCTGATCGATGTAATAAGATTCTTCTCCCATCAAAAAGTAGACAGGCTGGTATGTTTTCTTCTTCAGATTATCAATAATCTGCTCAAATGTCATCATGTTCCTTTTACAAACAGTTATTAAAATTTCAGGTGTCGAACCGATTCTCCTTTATTAATAATCTCGAGCAAAGCATCAATTCCAATTTCGAGATGCTGCCTTACATAAAGCGAAGTTACCATTTTATCGCTCTCGGCAGTCTTCACTCCGGTAGAAATCATTGGCTGATCAGAAACAAGAAGCAAGGCCCCGGTTGGAATTGAATTGGCAAATCCAACCGTAAAAATTGTTGCAGTTTCCATATCTATTGCCATTGCCCTGGTTTTGCTCAAATACTTCTTAAATCGCTCGTCATACTCCCATACACGTTTATTCGTTGTAAAGACAGTACCAGTCCAATAGTCACGACTGCATTTTTTTATTGCTGAAGAGATTGCCCGTTGTAAACTAAAAGCTGGCAATGCCGGAATCTCAGGAGGAAGATAATCATTGGAAGTACCATCACTTCGAATGGCAGCAATAGGCAAAAGGAGATCTCCGACATGATTTCGGGGCTTAAGCCCACCGCATTTACCAAGGAAAAGAGCTGCCTCCGGATGTATCGCACTCAGAAGATCCATTACTGTTGCAGCATTCGGACTTCCCATCCCAAAATTAATGATTGTAATCCCTTCGGCTGAAGCATTGGGCATCTGTCGATCCTCACCAAGAACAGGAACAGCAAATTTTGCTGCAAACATCTCGACGTAGTTTTGAAAGTTAGTAAGCAAGATATGCTTAGTAAACTTTTCTAATGGGCGTCCGGTATAACGCGGCAACCAGTTCTCAACAATTTCTTCTTTTGTTTTCATAAACATCCCATTAAATTCATAAGCCTCCTACTTCTTCTCCCGGCTTTCAGTTTTGTGATTAAAAAATAGGAAATTTTACCGTAGCTTTAGCTGTCCGTTTATTGTTATTCAACATATGCCTACAAAATTAAATCTTCCGTCATATCCGTTCCGCCTAAAACAAGTCGGAGACAAAGTTCATATTTTCGATTCCATCCGAAAAAAATTCATCACCCTCACTCCTGAAGAGTGGGTAAGACAACATATCGTACGCTACCTCACCGACGACCGAAAATTTCCTGCATCACTGATAGCCATTGAATGCGGACTTACAATCAACGGACTAAAAATGAGAAGTGACATCGTAGCCTATAATAAAAAAGGGCGACCGGTCTTAATTGTCGAATGCAAAGCTCCGGAAGTTAAAATCTCACAACAGGTCTTTGATCAGATTGCCAGATACAATTTGCAATTACAAGTTGACTATCTGGTCGTCAGCAATGGATTGAATCATTATTGCTGTAAAATGAACTACAAAGAACAAACATATGACTTTATTCCTGAATTTCCGGATTACAGTTCAATCCTTTGCGAATAAGCGCTGACTTAACTTAAAGGATCAACTTTCCTTCCCTGCCCCTCTAACAATCCTGATACAAGGCAAGCTCTTTAACAAACCTGTACCCGCAATCAGAATCTGACAATTTCGACACCTGCACTCCTGAGAATACCTGAATTGCACCTGCAAACATTAAACCTTTTCCACAATCTAATTTCCGGCAGGCGATATTAATTCATCCGGATTATTTCGATAAAATTCAGGATCCTTTAGCTTTAATTTATTCTTTTCCAGTTCATCAAAAATTTGCTGATTCACATGGTCCAGCACATCGCTATTCAGCAAATCCCCATTTTTATATTTCAAAGTATACTTTATCTTTCCATCCCGGGAATAATATTTCCAATCCCCTTCCCGCAAATCAGTCACATACAATCCTTCAACTTCGACTTCTCCTGATTCAAAATAGGCAACACAAAGTCCATTGCGTTTACCCTCAAAATATTTAGTCCCCACCATCAGCTTTCCATTCGGGAAATATCTTTTATAAGCTCCATTCATCTTCCCATTCTTCCATTCGGCCTCAACAATCATCTTCCCGTTAGCATCAAAGGCATGGCTGACTCCGTCTTTCTTCCCGGTTTTAAACACTTCTGTCTTTATGAGACATCCATCTTGAAAGTAATTCCAAACACTGTCCTTCTCCATTTTAAAATAATTCCCCCGTGCAATAAGCTTTCCGTTTTCATCAAAAAGCCTTGCTCTGGTCCTCTGTCCATCTTCATAAAAAAACATTTCAGCCTTTATATTGCCATTCGCATAATAACGCTTCATAAGGCCATCTGGTCTATTATTTTTAAACACGCCCTCATAACGAGTCTTACCATCGGGGAAACGGCCAATCCACGCTCCTTGTTTCTGTCCTTTTGAATCAACTTGATTCTGGGCAAAAGAAGAAATCACAATGGTGAGCAGGAGAAAAAAGGTTATTAAAACTCTTCGAAGAGTTGAATTGATTTGCATAATCTGGATATTTTAATCTAAGATGCTAATTTAATTATGAAAAAATTAAAACTATTGAGAATCGTCAAATTCGATTTAACAGGATCTCGATTTAATAAAACGAACTTATGAAAGATGACGCCTCCCCATAAGACCATAATTACAGCATTCAACAATACGTACACTATAACATCATTATAGCAAAACCTAATCAGGCTCCTCTTTCCTCCGAACTTCAAACTTGGTTCAAACATCATTTCGACGATCAAACCACGACTGAACCACGTCTAAAGGACGAACGAAATAAGGTGTTGCTATAGCTTTGATATCTTGTTTATAGTTAATTGACACCTATATTATCTTTCACTTACGCTCCGATTTTATTATATCGAAATCACATTATTTAAAGGTAGTAAAACTCTTTTCTTATTCATGCAACGATTATAATTTTTCTACGTCTATACAATAAATACAAAGCAGATGAAATCGCTGGACCGCTTGATATTTCTTCTGGTGTTCGCCATTGTTTTCACAATGTGTCATGAGGCAAAAGATAAAGTTTTGTCAGATGACGGAACAATAAAAAGCGTAGGGAGTTTATCTGTCAATAAATACATGATTCTTCTTGACTCAGGAGATACTCTTATCCCCACCTATTTTCCCGACTATTTTATTCCGGCCGAAGGGACAAAAGTAAAAGTTTATTATTCATACCTTAACACTCTATCTCAGGAAGGTCCGAAGATCTGTAAGATTCTTAAAATAAAGATTGCATTCCCGCAACAAATTATCATTCATGATCAGAAATACAATCCGGAGTTGAGAAGCGATCCGTTATCTCTTCTTTCTTCTTCTATTGAAAGCAATTGTCTTATTCTTAAACTACAATACAGAGGGGGATGCTGTGAGCATGACATCACATTGCACAAACTTTGGGCTCCCAATGAACCCAGTACTCTTTTTCCTCTTAAACTTCAACTTTCGCATAACCCCAATGGAGATATATGTAAAAGCTTAGTGACAAAAATTTATTATGTGGACCTTACACCAATACAGATTGAAGGAAAACACGAAGTTCATTTTTTAATCGCCTATTATGACAGCAATGTGAATTACAAAACAAAAGAAATGACATACGCCTATTAAATTCATCAAGAGTCAGGTTCTCCCCAAAAGCTCTTCGTCCGTATAAACAAAAACTAAAAGTTATTTATCATCATAGCACATTTTCCCGCCATAAGCAAAAGAGGCTAGACAGTGTTGTCTGTCCAGCCTCTTCGTTTCTCCCTGATTTAAGAAATCAAATCAGAACATTGGATCCCAGGGAGGAAGCAGTTCTGCTTTCCCGTTATAGATTTCCACGATCTTTGAATCCAAATATTTTTTAGGAATCACAAACCTGAACATGTAATTATCGAACCATGCATCAGTAAAAGTCAGATATCCTTCATGCCCGGTATCGTTTCCCCAACTATTTTCAAATTGCCATAACAGTGGTTTTCCATTTTGATTGACATCCACGGCAATTAAAGCCATTCCGTGAGAAGAACCACTTTCTCCGGTAAGAATTCTTGCCTTCTTGTCCATTCCGAATTTGATTCCATACACCGACTCGTAGTCATAATTATTAACATCTAAGATTCCATCTTTGCGATTTAACTGTTGAGCAACATCACATGATGCATAAAGAGCCTCATTATTCTTAATCGATTCAATTGCATATCTTTTTATCTCATCATTGGGCAGATTCACATAGTGCCAATTCTTTCCCTCCTGAGTATTGCGGTAGTTCTCTATCTCGTAATGTTTATAATAAGGGCGGGTCGGGTCATTCATGACCATAACATAGTCATCCAGATTGACATCACCTAACACTTCATCGCGAAACGATTGCGGAGTATACTTTTTATAATCAGTAACCGATCCTTCTTTATCTTTATAACGCCACTGAAAATCTTTGGGAGGCTGTCCTAAATTGAGAGCAAGCATTCTGTATACTTCGGTCAGCATTTCAAGCTTTCGGGCTTCTACCTGCTTTTGTGGCTTATGGGCAGCAACTATCGTTCGTAGTTCCAAACCATCCTCTCTCACTTTACGTGCAATCAGCTTGATCATCCAACTGGTATTCTCACTTGAATTTGTTTCAGGCATTATTTCTTTAGGCATTAGTCCATATTTCTTCACCAAATTCACAAATGAATTCCAAACACCTCCATCATCAATCGGACTTTTAAAATACCAATTCACCTTTCGATCATCAAAAGGTTTATCTGCTGTAGCGACTATATTATTCAGAAACAGATTCGATTTCTCCAGGATATCCCAGAAATAAAGATAGTTCTGCGAAAACTCAAATTCTTTCAGATTATACTTTTTAATTGCAATCGGACGAAAGATATTAAGAGAGGTAAACATCCAACAACGGCCCGAACTTTTCTGATTTGTAATTCCGGACACACTGACACGATATTTAAAGAGGTGATCAACAGCACCGACAGACGAACGATTCAGCGCAATCTTTTGAATATCGTTCCCGGACAAAGCATTCTGCATCCCTTTTGTATAACTGTCACTAACAAATGTTGAACGAATCTTCTCAATGTCAGAATTCGTCAAGCCATTCGTCTGAGCCGTTACATTGAATATTGCCACATAAAAAAGTGACAAAAAGAGCACTAAAGATTTCATAGATTTACTTTTTTAATTCTAATCCAAACTGACAATAAAAGCGCAATTTAGAAAAAAAGGGTGAAATCATCGATTCTGCATATATCAGAGAGTGCATCTTAAATATATCGACATAGGAATAATACAAAAGCCACAAAAGAGATAACAGGCAACTCTTCTGTGGCATTTAAATATCCCTCCTTCTTAAGGGAAGAAGATTAAGCATCAAATAATTTACATCAGATCCGATTTTATCAAATCGAAGAATCAGAAGCATTAAAGATGAATCGCCTCATCATATGCAGCAGCTGCTGCTTCCATGATCGCTTCACTCATTGTCGGATGCGGATGGATCGCTTTTATCAGTTCATGACCCGTAATCTCAAGTTTACGTGACACGACCAACTCTGCAATCATTTCTGTAACATTTGCACCGATTAGATGAGCACCCAGCAACTCTCCATATTTCGCATCAAAAATCAATTTCACGAACCCTTCTTTTGTTCCTGCTGCACTTGCTTTTCCTGAAGCAGAAAATGGAAACTTCCCAACTCTAATTTCATAACCTGCATTAAGCGCAGCCTTTTCGGTAAGCCCAACTGATGCGATCTCCGGACTTGTATAAGTACACCCGGGAATATTTTTATAATTTACCGGTTCCGGATTCAATCCTGCAATCTTTTCAACACAAACAATTCCTTCGGCTGAAGCAACATGAGCAAGTGCAGGGCCTCCTACAATATCTCCAATCGCATAAACGCCCTCAACATTGGTGCGGTAGAATTCGTCAACAACAATCTTTCCCTTTTCAACAAGAACCCCATTTTCCTCAAGTCCTATATTTTCAAGATTCGGTGTTACACCAACAGCAGAGAGGACAATCTCTGCCTCATAAATCTCGGTTCCTTTCTTAGTTTGAACCGTTACTTTACACAATTCGCCCGAAGTATCTACAGACTCAACAGTAGCACCGGTCAGCACCTTCATCTTATTCTTTTTGAAAGTTCTTTCCAGTTGCTTAGAAACTTCCTCATCTTCGTTTGGCACGACAAAAGGCATATATTCAACCAGAACTACAGATGTTCCAATGGTATGATAAAAATTAGCAAATTCGCTTCCGATTGCCCCTGATCCGACCACAATCATACTCTTCGGTTGAACCGGTAAAGTCATTGCCTCCCGATATCCAATTACTTTTTTCCCATCCTGAGGAAGTCCGGGAAGCTCACGAGACCTTGCCCCCGTTGCTAAAATGATAGATTTTGCAGTAAATTCTGTCTTATTTCCATCTGCATCAACCACTTCAACTATATCTTTAGACTTTAACCGACCAAATCCATTGAGAACTTCAATTTTGTTTTTCTTAAACAGATATTGAATCCCTTTACTCATTCCATTGGCTACTTCACGACTACGGGAAACCATCTTCTCAAAATCCGGCTTAATATCACCAGACAATGAAACTCCATAATCAGCAGCATGAATAGCATATTCAAAAACCTGTGCACTTTTCAACAAAGACTTTGTAGGAATGCATCCCCAATTGAGACAAACTCCTCCAAGATTCTCTTTCTCAACAACCGCGACTTTCATTCCCAATTGTGCTCCACGGATTGCAGCTACATAGCCTCCCGGACCACTTCCTACGATAATTAAATCAAAGATCATTATATCCTTTTGAATTATTTATAAAACAATGTTATACGAAGAAATAAACAGTAAACTTTACCGTATTGTTTGATCCTCTGGTTATATTTCCAATTGAAAAGAGAACACTATTTTTCAAGTACACTCTCGACTGCAGTAGCCTTTTTACGGATACATCATTAAAACACCATCAATTTCGGATCACAGGAATCCAAAGGCTATTTTAGTCTTGAAGAAAGTACCTGATTCAATTCTGTCAGACTAATATTCCGATTTAAAATCTTACCGCCTCGATCAATAAGAAACCGTTCGGGTAATTTGTGGACTTGATAGGTCTTTGCAACTTGACTCTGAAGTCCGTTTACGTCAAGTACATCCTTCCATTGATGATTATCTTGTCTAAGTTCATTCAACCAGTCTTCCTTACACTGATCCAATGAAATGCCAACAATCTCAAATCCCTTCTGATGATATTTCTTATAGAGTTCATGAAGCTTGACTAGTTCTGCTTTACAGGACAAATTCCATGAAGCCCAAAAATAAATTAACACATATTCCCCTTTATAATCCGAGAGCTTTATTGGCGCTCCTTTCTGATCATTCAATTCAAATTTGGGAGCATGTTTCCCAACATCAATACTGTGTTGTTGTTTAACAATCCGATTTAACTGTTTAACGTAGGTAGACTCTTTAAGATCAGGTGAAAGCAGCGCTACTGTTTCTTCCAACTCCTTAGCTTCGACTAACGGAAGAAGTTTCCATAAAATTACAAAAGGTGAGATCGCAGAGTTAGAATTATTACGAACAAAATCTATAATAAACCTTTTAAGTTCCCGATTCGTTTCTTCTAACGCTACAAGATTCTTCATGACTGAACTCTGCTGTCCGGTCATTGTCATGATTGCAATTTCCTGCTCCAGGACATTAATTCTGGCAGTATATTTATTGAAATCTTCCTGAAAAGAACAGAATAATTTATTTGTATCAGAACCGGACACTTCAGCTTTAGCAAGGCTATCCGGATAAGAACGGATAGCGATTAATGAGTTTTCTGCAAAAAACTGAGCGATGCAATTTTTGCCTTCATAATTTAAATAGTAAACCTCCGGAATTCTGACCCTTCCTTTAAATAAAAAATGACCATTCTCTAACTGAGTCGAATCAATATTCTTTAGCGTTCCATTAATAGCCTTTTGAAGATAAATCTTGCCTTGTTGTACTCCGACAACCTCTCCGGTAATTTGATAGGTATCACCCTCATGGCGGGCACAGGCACTGCCAATCCATAAGATCAACAGGCATAAAAGTAGTTTTTTCATAAATACGAGGTTAGCGAAGCTTCTACTCCTTTTTACCGAAATACGTATTCAGAAGCTGTCGCGCTGCGACAAAAGAGCTTATCTTATCTTCAAGCACTTGTTCTTCGACCTTTGACAATAACGATTTAATTGATGAATTATTATAAAAGTTATTTTTCAATGTTTCATTTATACTTTCATACATCCAATATTTAGACTGTTCGCGTCTACGATAATCGAAATATCCATTCGGCTGAACTAACGAAAGATATTCCTTAATCATGGCCCAGATGTCTTCAATTCCCGTTTTATGTAGCGACGAACAGGTTACAACACGAGGAGCCCAACCGGATTCAGATAACGGGAATAAATGAAGTGCATTGACATATTGAGCTTTCGCCAGCTGTGCTCTTTCGATATTATTTCCGTCTGCTTTATTAATTGTAATAGCATCGGCCATCTCCATAATTCCGCGTTTTATTCCCTGAAGTTCATCTCCTGCTCCGGCCAATTGAATCAGAAGGAAGAAATCCACCATCGAATGAACTGCAGTTTCAGACTGCCCCACTCCCACGGTTTCGATAAAGATCGTATTAAATCCGGCAGCTTCACATAGAACAATCGTTTCACGCGTTTTTCGGGCAACACCCCCCAATGATCCGGCAGAAGGACTGGGACGGATATAAGCATTGGGATCTGTTGAAAGTTCTTCCATACGGGTTTTATCTCCTAAGATACTTCCTTTTGAGCGTTCACTGCTCGGGTCTATTGCCAAGACTGCCAGCTTACCAACATTTGAAGTAATATATTTACCCATCGCCTCGATAAACGTACTTTTACCGGCTCCGGGAACCCCCGTAATACCCAAACGAAAAGAATTCCCTGAGAATGGAAGACATTTTAAGATGATCTCCTGGGCTATTTCCTGGTGCTCAGGTTTTGAGCTTTCAACAAGTGTAACAGCCTGGCTTAAGATGGTAATATTCCCATCCAGGATTCCTTTTACATATTCATCCGGATGTAACAGTTTCCTTCTGTGTTTCAGAAAACGTTTCACTGAGTTTTCATTAACAGAAGGGGGAGTTTCAATCCCCTGATTCACCGTCAATCCTTTAAAATCAGGATGATTCTCTATATGATCGTGCGAGTCTCCGTGCATATTGTTTTTTTGTGCAAATTTAAAATTAATAATTCCACCCGAATTATAATCATGCAAAAAAGAGAAAGATCCAAACATTCTACTCTCTCCATTAGGTCTATTAACCGAATGCAACAATTCAAAAATTGGTTATAGCTGTTTAACTATTTGTCCGGAATAAGTTTGCAAGTCCACATCCTACTATTTTATATTGGGCATATTCTATGCCTATTCATGGAATGACTCCGGGAGTAAAAACATGACACATTAAACTGATCTATTGAAACAATTGTAATACAATTCAATGCCCTGAATTACTACCGATGCGTTAAAACCGATTGCTATTTGAATTCATTTGTTTTATGCGATCATGATTGGCTTTACATTAAACAATGCTCTCTCTTACAATGAGATTTTAAATCCAAAAAAATAGCTCTAAAATATTAAATTCCAATAGACCAATTCAAATCGAAGAATTAAAAATCACTCATACAACACTATACTCCAATATACTGCAGGAATATTTCAAAGATTAACACATCACGAATAGTCCTGAATCATGAAAAATTAAAGAAAGGAAAGAAAATTTGACAGAATAGAACAACAGCGGAATTACGGAGTCGTTTCCGAACCTCTTTGGAGAAAAGAGATGCTTAGCAAAGACGTTTAGACACACTAATTTCAACGATAGACTATGTGTTTGAGCAGACCTTCATTGAGATATTTATATTTCTTTGTTACACGAGCAAAACACATCTAATCGCCACAAACATAAAGCGGGCATCTCATGACTGAGATGCCCGCTTTATGTTTGCAATATATTAAACTCCAGTAAACTTAGTCGTTTGCCAACACATTCCCTGTAACAGAGAGCTGAATAACCGGTCTCTTCGGATCATTGGTAATAACCTCAATCGACTTGCTTTGGCGGCCACGTTTATCTTTAGAATCAAAAACTACCCTAATCTCAGTAGCTCTTCCTTTAGGAATAATATTCAACGTAGGTTTCGCTGCAGTACATCCACAAGAGGTTCTGATGCGTCGAATAATCAGATCACTTTTTCCTCGGTTATAAACATGAAAAGTGTGCTCAGCATTCTGACCTTCTTTAATCTCTCCGAAATTGTAAGCATCAGTATCAAGTGCGACCGAAGGTGCTTTAGAAATGTCTTTGTCCGACATCTTCGAAAAGTCTTCCATAATATTGGCACTTACCCCAAGTGAGTAATCATAAGTTCCCTGACCATTCATTGTTAGATAAACCCTGTCAGTTATAAAACCATACATATTGCATTTTTTTGCGTCAAAAGTAACCACCATATATCCTTTACTCTGAGGTTTTACAACCCCTGATTTCATCTTTGCAGTAATATACGCCGGACTATTCTTAACAGCAATCGTTACAGGATGGTTTGAATCATTAAAGAACTCCACAACTTCGCTCTTAACCTGATGGTCAAGGATATTGGTAAAAGACACATAATTAGACTTCATTCGAACAGGTCCCATCTGTCTGGGGTAGATTTCAGAAATCCCTCTGGAACGTTCTAATACATTTCCATTAATCGTCAATACCACAACGGAATTTTCTGCATTTGACAACACTCTCACCTCTTTATTAAAGTTTCCAGGACGGTTAAGGGGATTATAGCTAACCCTGATAAACCCTTTCCCCCCGGGAGGAATCGGAGCTTTAGACCACTCCGGAGTTGTACATCCGCATGAGGCAATTACATTATTAATTACTAATGGAATCTTACCGGCATTTTTAAAATGAAAATTGCAAGATACAACTCCTCCTTCTTCACGTACTGTTCCAAAATCATGCTTCGGAGTATTAAAAACAACCTTTCCCCTATCTTGGGCACTTAGGCTAACGGCTACGAACATGATAACAATAAAGATGGATCTACTTAACATTTTCATACACTAAAAAATCTATTCAAACAAGAGTATTCTCAGACTTAATCTGAAGGTTATGCCACAAAACTATGCTGAATAATTTATTGTGATACCACAAAAGCTCACTATTTTTGTTAATGATTGTTAACACCTTTTGGGAAAGTTGCCAAGAAGTGATTACTTTCGTTTAACGTTCAAAAACAGTGTATGAACAGCAAAGCACATCGAAGAGTAATTATTTTAGCAGCTATTTCTATCTTAGGAGTGATACTCATTCAATTCTTCTTTCTTAAGCTTAGTCTCAACAATGAAGAAAAGAATTTTCATCGCACAGTCTCAAACTCACTAAAGATTGTTGCTGAAAAAATGGTTGATTATAACAACCGCCTTTACCGACAAAAAAGAGATACAGCCCTGTTTCATCCGGTCGATCGCATGTCAAACAATTATTACGTGGTCAACGTCGGTGATGTCATTGACCCATATGTATTGGAGTATTATCTTCGGCAGGAATTTAGCAAACAGCGTTTAGAGACTGATTATGAGTTCGGAGTATATGATTGCGAAAGCAATAACATGAAATATGGAGCTTACGTCAATGTAAGAAACAAAGCTTTCAGATTGGGGAAAGACAATGAACTCCCCAAATGTGATAAATACATATACTATTTTGGAGTCTTCTTTCCTCATCGAACTGCAGGGTTTACTTCGGAGATCAGATTATGGGCACTCTTCTCGGCAATCCTGGCAGCTGTAATATTGTTTTTTGCTTATTCCCTTTTTCTAATCTTCCGACAGCGAAGATTGAGCGAAATTCAGAAGAACTTCATCAACAACATGACTCACGAACTAAAAACCCCGGTAACATCAATTGCCATTTCCTCAAAGGTGCTTTCCGATCCTCATATCATTGAAGAACCGGAAAGAATGAGTGAGTATGTTAAGATCATTACCATGCAATCACAACGATTGGAAAAACTAATTGAGCAAGTACTTCAAATGGCTGCGGCAGATAAAGGGAAAATTGAACTTGCCCCCAACAAGGTCAACATTGATCTATTCATTACAGATGTAGTTGAAAATTTCAGAGTTCTTCATCCGGAAACAAGTCTTATTTACACAAAAAAAGACGGTATTGCAGATCCATTTATCGATGCCGATAAGATGCACTTTTCGCATGCAATTGGTAACCTTTTAGACAATGCAGTCAAATATTGTTCTACCAATCCCGTTATCCACATCACCCTTACAAGTGACGAGAAAAACTTCCTGATATCAGTAGCTGATAATGGAATTGGGATAGACCCAAAGTTTCACAAGCTTATATTTAAGAAATTCTTCCGCGTTCCGACAGGAGATATCCATAATGTAAAGGGATTTGGACTTGGCCTTGACTATGTTTATAAAGTTTGTAACTTACATGGCTGGAAGATCACCCTTCAAAGTCAGGTTGGCATAGGAAGTGTATTTACAATTAAAATACCTATTCATGGAAAAAAACGGATATAAGATATTACTTGTCGAAGACGATCCTGCGTTAGCATTTATCGTTCGTGATAATCTGGAACATGATGGTTATGATGTAGGCACGGCAGACGACGGAGAAAAAGCATTGGATCTGTTTGCAAAAGACTCATTTAACATTTGTCTTCTTGACATCATGCTTCCCAAAATGGACGGCTTCTCAGTTGCTAAAAAGATTAGAGAAAAAGATCAAAATATTCCGATCATCTTTCTTACCGCAAGATCGATGATTGAGGATAAAATCACAGGATTAAGTATTGGTGGTGATGACTATATCACCAAACCTTTTAGCATGGATGAACTTAATCTAAAGATTAAAATTTTCTTAAAACGCAACAGGGTTCTTACAATCGAAGAAGATAAAGACATTAACTTCCAAATTGGCAGTTATCGATTTAATACCGGGAATATCACGTTATACCATGGAGATGAATCCAGAGAATTAACACTTAAAGAAGCCGAGTTACTGAAATTCTTCTGTGAAAGGCCTAATCAGGTTCTGAATCGTTCTGAAATACTAAACCGGGTTTGGGGGAATGACGATTACTTCCTTGGACGTAGTCTCGATGTATTCATCTCAAGATTAAGAAAGTATCTCAAATCCGATTCAGATATAAAGATTCAAAATCTTCATGGGATTGGATATCGCTTTATATGCAAAAAAATTACGATGGAGCAGTAAAATCTAAGGAGTCGCCATTCATGGTATTTCGTTATCTTTGTTTGTCAAATGAATTTGCTCATTTGGTCAATAAATAGCTTATTTGATTCATATGGATATTATTCAGGAAATTCAGCAAATCAGCTCACAGATATTCTCCGAAGTTGTTTCTATTCGCAGACATTTACATCAAAATCCGGAACTCTCATTCCATGAGTTTAACACTTCCGCTTACATCTGCTCAAAACTAACAGAATTTGGCATCCCGTTTAAGAACGGTTTTGTCAAAACAGGGATATTAGCTCGTATAGATTGTGGTTCTAAGAATGGAAAAACTATTGCCTTACGGGCAGACATGGATGCTTTACCCATCCAAGAAAAGAACAGTGCAGAATATTGCTCTATAAATCAAGGAGTCATGCATGCATGCGGTCATGATTTGCATGCGGCTTGTTTATTAGGAACTGCAAAAATATTAAAGCAATTAGCGCCTCAACTACAAGGAACGATTCTACTCATTTTTCAACCGGCAGAAGAAGTTAATCCCGGAGGAGCAAAGTTGATGATGGAAGAAGGTCTATTTGCAGAGCAGGAACCGGATATGATCATCGGCTTGCATGTTTTACCAGAATTGGAAACAGGCAAAGCAGGATTCAAATCAGGCATGTATATGGCCTCAGGCGATGAAATTCATTTTAAAGTTAAAGGACAAGGAGGACATGGTGCTCTTCCTCACAAATTAACAGACACAGTCCTCGCAACTGCTCATATCATCACTTCGCTACAGCAGATTGTCAGCAGAAACGCTCCTCCCGAAATTCCTACGGTACTTTCTTTCGGGAGAGTTATTGCAAATGGTGCGACCAACATTATCCCCAACGAAGTTGAAGTTGCCGGAACCTTCCGTACAATGAATGAGCCTTGGAGACAGAAAGCCAAAGAACAAATGAAAAAACTGGCTTGTTCGATAGCAGAAGGCATGGGTGCAACCTGTGAATTCGATATCAATGACGGATATCCTGTTTTATATAACGATGAAGCACTGACAGCTAAAGCAAAAGAAGCAGCGATCGAGATACTGGGAAGCAACAATGTGATAGACATGGATATTCGTATGACATGCGAAGATTTCGCTTACTATTCATTGAAACACCCTGTAACATTCTTTCGCATAGGAGTTAAAGATCCAGACTCTGATAAAGTGAAACCTTTGCACACATCAGAATTTGATGTAGATGAAAATGCAATCCTAACAGGTATGCGCGCCATGTCAAATATTGCCGTCAGATTAATTCGCTCCTGATTATTCAGTTGAAGATATTTCAGTTCGATCCAATATAAGAGACAAAGGGGCACTTCATGTAGAAGTGCCCCTTTGTCTCTTATATAATTTCATTTAATCTTCGAATCAGAGCTATATATTAAACAGATTTAATCCTCTTTAATCCGGGAGATTGATAAACCTTCGGCTTCATCGGAACCTTTTCTTCGATAATGCTACTAAAATCCAACCCATATGCTTTTACATCCGAAATGCCAATCTTTTTAAGATAGCGATAAGCATACATTATCATGTTCTCAGAGGACTTAAATGCAAAGTCGTAAGTTTGCTGCATACTAATCAATACATATTTGAAATCCGACGGAACATTATGCTTATGCAATGAAATATACTTACTAAGCATATCCATTTCACCTGAAGCAGTTAAATCATGAATAACCTGTTGTATAAACAAATTGATACGAGGCTGAACTTTAAATCCGATTCTGAATTCAACACGCATTAAAACATTCGGAATTAATGTCTGTAACTTATATTCCATTGTAAATGGATCATCGAGCACATCAAGATGAATAAACCAGTACAAATCCGCACGTTTAGGATGCTTATTAATGATCGAATAGATAATTTTCGATTCAACCTGCATATGATTATCAGCCTTTGTGATATAAGCCAGATTCGTTGCTACTTTCGGAATTTCTGTATCTGCCTTAATATCTGTAAGCACACCCGAATAGTTTTTTATGTCTACAAATCCAAGGAAGCGATTTCTGATTGAACGTGCGCGATACCAAATATACATCACTGAGCAGATCAGAGTAGCCATCATAATTGTAAACCAACCACCATTCGCAAACTTATGAAGATTTGCAATCAGGAAAGAAATTTCAATCGAAAGATAAGTCAGCATGAAAAGCCCCAGAAAATACCATTTCGTGCGTTTTATACGCAAATAGAAGAACATCAACAAAGAAGTCATCAACATGGTAATCGTAATTGACAACCCGTATGCAGCTTCCATATTCGATGATTTTCTAAAATAAGCGACAACAAACATACAGGCTATGAAAAGAAAAGCATTCACACTTGGAATGTACATCTGTCCTTTCCATTTAGAAGGATATTTTATTTGAACTTTGGGCCAGAAATTAAGTAAGATTCCTTCGCTGATAATGGTAAAAGATCCGCTAATAAGAGCCTGACTGGCAATAACAGCAGCCCCAGTTGCCAATATGATACTTGGGACCAGGAACCAACTGGGGAATACGGTGAAAAATGGATTAAGATCAGGAGTAATTTCATGGGAGTGCTTCAATATCCAAGCTCCCTGACCAAGGTAATTCAATACCAAACAGGTTTTCACATAAAACCAAGACACTCTTATGTTATGAAAACCGCAGTGTCCAAGATCAGAATAAAGTGCCTCAGCTCCGGTAGTACAAAGGAAAACAGCACCCAAAAGAAGGAACCCTCCCGGATGAGTCGTCAGAAGCTTAATCGCAAAATATGGATTAAGGCTCATGAAAATACTTGGCATCGTTAAAATTTGGCTAAAACCAACAACACCGAGCATCAAGAACCAAAGAACCATAATAGGACCAAAAGATTTTCCCAATACATTTGTTCCGAATTGTTGAAATGCAAATAAACCCGTGATGATTGCCAGGGAGATTGGCACGGCATTGATATTCGGATCTATCATTGAAAGTCCCTCTACAGCAGAGACGACAGTAATACTAGGAGTAATAATTCCATCTGCAAGCAATGCACTACCACCTATAATTGCAAAGATATACACCCATTTCTTTCGTTTACGGATTAATGCATATAGGGAAAAAATACCTCCTTCACCCTTATTATCCGCTCTCATGGTGATTAATACATACTTTATTGTAGTCTGAAGTGTTAAAGTCCAGAAAACACAAGAAATTGCGCCCATAATAAAGTCCGGATCAATAGTCCCCATACTCCCTGCCACGATAGCTTTCATAACATAAAGCGGAGATGTTCCCAGATCACCAAAAACAATCCCGAGGGTAATAATTAAGCCAGAGAGCGTAACTTTTGACAAATATTTCTTCTGCTCTGATTCCATTTCTTAAAAAAGGTTATTATTTAGGTTCCTTATTCCCCATCTACTTTCAGTTTGGAAAAGTAATGAGAATTATTATAAAATTTTCAACTAATGTCAAAAGACATAATTCTTTTATCCTAAAAACATTCATCTGTAAAAAACGACTCTCTTGTGTTTAATTTAACAAGTGGAATTCAAGCAGATAAGCATCCGACTCTATTCATTAATTTACTTTAAATCAAGATTGGGCGCAAATGTAGGTTTGCAAGTGATATGCTTTACATACAAAGTTTAAAATACTCATCCGTTTTACAGAAACTTAACCTACAGGAATCATCATTTCCTTTATTAAACGGCTACTTTATGAGAACAGAATCAGGTATAGAAGATGTAATCCATCTTAAAATCGTGAATCTCAACAGGGATAGAATCAAACAACTGAAATTTAAAACACACCCCTGCCTTTTTGCAGGTTAACGAACGCAACAAACGGTCATAGTATCCCTTTCCTCTTCCCAGCCTATTTTTCGAACGATCAAATGCAACTCCGGGCACAATAACCAAATCAATTGAATCAATAGCTTCAAAAATAGGACCCGAGGGCTCAGGGATTCCCATGCCTTCTCCTTTTACAAGATTATCGATCCCCACAAACTGTTTCAGCAGCAGATTATCGCCATCAATCGAAGGAAGTATAATTTTCTTAGGACCTGCCCACTTTTGGATGAACTCATGTGTATGTACTTCATCAGACAAAGACCAATAAAGCATTACCGTGCGGGCATTTTTAAACAACGGATCGTTTTCCAGCTTAGGCCACAAGGTTTCTGACATTTCCTTAAGCTGCTCATACGAATACTTTTTCTTGAGATTCCTGACATTACACCTCAGATCTCTCTTTATTGTCCTAACATCTAACATATCAAAACATCCTCTGGAATACAAAAGCCATCCGGTTAATCATCGCCAAAAGAAATTCCAAGATTTCTTGCCTTTATTACCAAATTATGGTCCGGAGCAACAAGTCTCAGTTTACCTCCGACCTCCTCAAGTGGAATAGAAGTCAGTTCTCCACCCTTAAGCGCAATCATTTTCCCGAATTCTCCTTGTGCAATTAATTCAGCAGCGCCTGCGCCATATCTGGTAGCAAGTATGCGGTCCATCGGAGAAGGACTGCCTCCGCGTTGAATATACCCCAGCCTAGTTTCTCTGGTTTCTATTCCTGTAAAAAGCTGAATATTCTCTGCAATAAACTGTCCGGCCGTCACATTCTTCTTGGGCAATTTAATTCCCTCAGCAACGACAACAATCGAATATGGTTTTTTCTTTTCAAATCGCTTTTCAATCTTTTTGCAAACCGACCCGATGGTATAATCAATTTCAGGAATAAGAATAATATCACCACCTCCTGCCATTCCTGCATATAGTGCAATCCATCCTGCATTATGCCCCATCACCTCAATTACCATTGCACGTTGATGAGAGTTAGCGGTAGTATGAAGACGGTCGATTGCCTCAGTTGCAATACCTACAGCAGAGTCAAAACCAAAAGTCTCATCAGTTCCAAACACATCATTATCGATTGTCTTAGGAATTCCGATTACATTAAGCCCTTCGCGTTGAAGATGCAAAGCTGTTTTCATTGTTCCATTTCCACCAATACAAACCAGACAATCAAGTCCAAGTTCGGCATAGTGTTTTTTTATCAGGGCAGGTTTATCATTCTGGTCCCCCTCTGTCATCTTAAAAGGTTTCTCTCTGGAAGTTCCCAAAATCGTACCACCAAGAGTCAAAATACCCGACAGCCTGGATTCATCAAGCATCACGAATTCCTTATTTATCAAACCACTAAACCCAGCTGTAAATCCAATAACCTCCATCCCGTGTTCAACAATTGCGGTTTTACCCACTCCACGAATTGCCGCATTTAATCCGGGACAATCTCCTCCTGCTGTTAATATCCCGATTCTTTTTGGTTTGTCTGACATGTCGCTCGCTTATTTAATTAAACATCGTTGATTCAGTCCTAATCTATTCTTCCAACAAATTAAGAATAATTCCTCAGATCACAAAAAATTACGTCTAATTAGGAATGAGGAGAATAACCCGAATCATTTAAAATTTGCTGATAATTATTGTTCCCCATTAATTCACGCAGAGTAACCTCCGGATTATTTTTCATATACGATCTTACAATCTGCCATCCGATCCAAACTCCTACGCGACCGGGAGAATTAGCAGTAAATTCAGCAGTAAACGGAGCATCTTTGATATAACGTCTTTTAATCATGTATTCCGTTGCGAACAGATGCTTTTGTTCAACAATAAAAGTCCACATCCCTTCTTCGCTTTTCTTACAAAAATTCAGCTGCTTCGCCGTATATCCTATTTTTAACGTATCATTCACTTCAGGCAGCATTGCATCAACAAAATACATCAATTTTCCCTGATAAACCATTTGACTCATCAGGTTATCGTTTGAATCGTTATATGCAAATTCTGACATTGCCCACGCATACATGCAATCTGATACGATTTTTTCTTTATACATGTTTAATCTTTTATACACAGGCAATTCAAGCCTCGGGTAAAATCCTGACTTTCGTCCCAGATATTTATCCAGACTAATCCCAAGCACCCCGTCTGCAACAACAATGGATTGGTTGAAATATGAGATACAGCTATATACCTGAGGAATCTTCTTTTCGGGAAAATAAGAATGATAATATCTGAAAGCTTTTGTCAAATCACTTTCCAACCATCTCAAATCAGGAAAAACAGTTGCGGTTTCCGATCGAATCTGGCCTGTAATACTATCAGTTACGAAACGTTTCAAATCGGCGACAAAAGTCCGATCTTTCGGTCCCCCGATACGAATCATCTTATAAGTGAAAATTTTGAAGAACTCTCCATAATTCTTCTGCAAGCGGGGAATATATTTCTGAAGACTATCTGGTGACACAGCGAAAAGATCCTGATCAAAACGTTTTATATGAACTTCAAGAGCTTCTTTGCTGATATCTTTCTTTAAGGGATTTTTCTTGCATCCATCAAAAGCAATCATCAGAACACTTAGTAATATAATCCAAAGACACAGTTTTCGCATTTCAAAAATTTTTGAACTATTTTCAGTTTACCCAATTTCTAATCACGAGCAAAGCTATAAATTATTCTCTCCGCATAAACTCATTCATCGTTGAAATTATCGGATCCAGGATAATCATCCGGGCAAACAAGAGGCCCTCCCGATTAAAGAACAGATTAATCCAACCTATTTAAATTCATAGAGAAAATCAGCTTAACCCAAACGAGTCTGTTAAAAAATCCGAGCAGCAAGATATATTATTAACAATTTTTAATCCCAGAACAAAGAATCTATTTTCATTTTGGATTCTTAGGCACTAAATTTGCCCTATTAAAAGAAAGTACAGAATCATGAAAAAGTTGTTTTTATCTCTGATAATTGCATTCATTTCCATATCTTCTTTCGCACAACCGTTGCATTACAAGCTCTCACTGGTTGCAGGGCCGGATATCAGCTGGATGAAATCAGACAAACGTATTGTAAACAGCGAAGGAGACAGATTAGGTTACACCTTCGGATTAATGGCTGATATTTTTCTTCCCGAATCTCCACGATATTCTTTCTCAACAGGAATACTTATCAATTCTCAGGGCGGCAAATTATCATACAGGACTTCCGATCCCTTTACATTTAGCGATCAAGTTCTTCAACCGGGAACAACAATCACATACAAATTGCAATATCTTGAAATCCCTACCGTAATTAAATTACGAACAGCACAATTCTATCGAACCACATATTTCGGGCAATTTGGATTGACTAATAAAATAAACATTGGAGCCAACGGGTCAACCAGTGATGGAAAATTCTCCGATGAAGGAATCAATAATGAAATCTCTCTTTTCAATTCGGCTCTGAACATCGGAGGTGGAATCGAATATGATTTAGGGAAAAACAACGCTTTATCTGTCGGATTAATTTACAATGATGGGATCATTGATATTACAACAAATAACGTAGTTCACGACAGAACCAAACTTAATGCTATCAGGTTGCAAATAGGAATCATTTTCTAAAATTATAAAAATGAAAATCGCATTAGCTCAGCTAAATTATCATATTGGAAATTTCAACGCAAACGGAGAGAAGATTCTTAATGCTCTGTTAAAAGCAAAAAAAGACGGAGCAGATTTAATTGTCTTTTCAGAATTGTCAATATGCGGATATTATCCGCATGACTTATTGGAACGCCGTGAATTTATCGAAAAAGCAATTGCAAAAATCGAAGAGATTGCAAAACACTGCATCGGAATTACGGCTATCATCGGATGTCCTTCCATAAATAAAGCATCAAGAGGGAAAAATCTTTTTAACTCTGCATGGATATTACAAAACGGACAGGTAATTGACATCATTCATAAGACACTATTGCCTACTTATGACATTTTCGACGAATACCGACATTTTGAGCCCAACCGTGAATTTAAAACAATTGATTTGTACGGCAAGAGAATAGCTGTTACTATCTGCGAAGATTTATGGGATGAGCAACCGACGTCAAATGAATTTGCAAAATCGCGATTATATAAACGCTCTCCACTTGAAGAATTAAAAAAGCTAAATCCTGATTTGGTTATTAACCTTTCGGCCTCTCCTTTTTCCTATAACCAGGAAGACTATCGGAAAAATATCATGATCAGCAATGCGAAGAAATATGGAGTACCGATCGTATACGTCAACCAAGTCGGAGCGCAGACTGAATTAATTTTCGACGGAGGCTCCATGTTTATTAGTGCAGAAGGCAAAGTGGTAGATGAGTTGGAGTATTTTAAAGAAGACTTCCGAATTATCGATACAGAAGACACTTCCGGTTCAAGAGTCGCACCACAAACCGACACAATCGAGAATATTCATGATGCTCTTGTCTTGGGAATCCGTGACTATTTCGGAAAAATGAATTTCAAAACTGCGACACTCGGACTATCAGGAGGAATTGACTCTGCAATCGTAGTTACCTTAGCAGTCAGAGCCTTAGGTGCCGAAAACGTAAGAGTTTTTCTGATGCCTTCAAAATTCTCATCCGACCATAGCATTTCTGATGCCGTTGCATTAGCTGAAAACCTTGGAATTCTATACGATACGGTAAACATTCAACCAATGGTTGACGCATTTGAATCCAGCCTCTCTCCTGTCTTCGAAGGACTAAAAGCAGATGTTACTGAAGAGAATATTCAGGCTCGCGTACGGGGAACCTTGGTAATGGCCTTGTCCAATAAATTTGGCAATATATTACTAAACACAACCAACAAAAGCGAATGCGCAGTTGGGTATGGAACATTATACGGAGACATGAACGGAGGTCTTGCAATCCTTGGCGATGTCTATAAAACAGACATTTACAAATTGGCCTATTTTATAAACAAAGATAGCGAAGTCATCCCGGTAAATACAATAACAAAAGCACCGTCTGCAGAATTACGACCAGATCAAAAGGATACCGATTCGCTTCCGGAATATGATATTCTTGATCAGATTCTTTTCCGCTATATTGAATTAAATCAATCTCCTGATGAAATTATAGAAGCCGGATTTGCTGAAGCTACGGTAAAACGAACAGTCAGAATGGTAAATAACAACGAATATAAAAGATTCCAGGCACCACCGATTTTGCGTATATCCTCAAAAGCATTTGGATTTGGACGCAGGATGCCACTGGTTGCACAATTCCCGGTATAATCAGTCATACCGATAGTACTGAAATTCAATTATTCAAAGGAATCTGTGTTAAAAAATTTTTAAATCAGGGATTTTTTTTATTTTTGATGTTATAAAACACACCAACTACCCCCTTATGCTAAACTTTGACTCGGATTATAAAGATTACCTGGAAGAGGGAGTCTCATTTCTGGACTTGCTGACTCCTGAAGAAAAAGCTGAGCTTGACAAACATATTATTTGCACCAACTACAAGAAAAACGAATTCATCTACAAAGAAGGCGAACCTCCTATCGGAATGCTTTATCTTTCAGAAGGGAAAGTAAAGATCTTCAAAGAAGGAGTTTGCGGTCGGGAGCAAATCATCAGAATGGCGAAACCACTGGGACTAATTGGCTTTCGCGCACTCTTTGCAAATGAATTACATCAGGCTTCTGCCGTCGCAATCGAAGATTCGGTTATATGCAGCATCTCTTCTGATTTCATTTTTAAGAGCTTGCTTAAAAACCCCGATTTCTCTGCCCACATCATTAAATTGCTGGCAAAAGAACTCGGATTTTCTAACCTGCGTACGATTTCCCTCACACAAAAACACATTCGTGGCCGTCTTGCCGAATCACTGATTATACTTAAAGAAAAATATGGATTCGAAAGTGACAACGTCACGCTTAAAGTCTATCTGTCCCGCGAAGATATCGCCAGCCTTTCCAATATGACGACATCCAATGCAATTCGTACCCTGTCTACTTTTGCAAATGAAAAAGTCATCACGATCGACGGAAGAAAAATTAAGATTTTAGATCCCAACAAACTGGAAAGAATAAGCAAATTAGGATAGAGAAGAAGAATCAGGAGGAAGGTAAACTTTACGCTCTAAGAATTGAATATTACAACGAATACAATTGCGTCAAAATAAAAAGAGAGGATGTTTCAAAAAATTGAAACATCCTCTCTTTTTAAGATCCAAATATTAAGCGTACTAATTATTTTACTCCTGATAATAAACCCGCTT
>JAUZOB010000089.1 GCA_030706665.1 Bacteroidota bacterium | reverse complement strand
CCTCTTCGGAGAATCTTCTGGACTTTCAGCGCAAACGGATCGAAGAAGCCTTTCAGGTTAAAGTTTACAATTGGTACGGGAATGGTGAAAAATGCGCATTTATTGTGGAATGTGAAAAAGGGGAATTGCATCTGAGAAACGAATATAGTTTTACGGAGATTCTAAACAGAGAGGATCATCCCTGCAAACCCGGAGAAACAGGACGAGTTGTATCAACAAACTATAACAACCCGGCATTCCCGTTAATTCGCTATGATATAGGCGACTTAGTAACAGTTGCTGAGAACCAGATCTCCCAATGCGGTCGAAGTGGTTTGCTGATCGATAAAATTGACGGCCGCAAAGAAGATTACATTCTGACCCCGGAAGGGAAAATAGTGGGATTGCTGGATCCTATTTTCAAAGATGCGGTTAATATTACCGAAGCTCAAGTGGAACAACTGATTCTTGAAGAAGTTATATTCCGAATTGTACCCGGAAAGTATTACACAACCAGGGACGAAGAGCAGCTATTGTACGAAGCGCGCTTCAGACTGGGAGATTCAATCCGCATCCGGTTTGAATATGTTGACAAGATAGAGCGCACAGCCAACGGGAAGTTACGATTTGTTGTTTCAAAGCTGAATCAGACCATTCATTCTGATATCATCTCGAATTTCAGACTTTGACAATAGACTACCGTGAATTAAGAACTCGATATGTCAAAAATCATAAATATATTTCACCGGTTTATTCGGTTCTGAAATAATTTTTGAGTACCTTAATCAAAGTGAAATAAAGGTCGCACGAGTTCTTCAATCTACTGGTTAATAACTGCATGACATTGGACGTGATATAATTTAATCCATGTTTTGTCAGAGTTCGGAGTGGAGAGAGGATATTATTTCACGACGTTCTTTGACATAAAAAAAGACCAAAAATGCGTCCATTACAAGAGATTGTGCGCGACCGGCTTTTCCGGTTAAAGGATTACTGCGAACAGGAGGGATACCGGGGCTGGGATCCTTATGACGGGCTGACGAGCAGGATATTTCAGGCAATTCCGCTAATCCGGAATTCTCGTTTTTTCCGGTTGGTCTGGATTCAGCTTTTCAAAAGGAATCCGTTAAATCTGCGCCGATTTGCATTAATCGAAAAAAGCTATAATCCCAAAGGACTCGGATTGTTTCTGTCGGGAACCTGCAATTTATACCATCTGGATCCGGCACCGGAGGCTTTAGCAACAATCAGGTTTCTCACCGATAAGATCATCAGTTTGAAGACAAAAGGATATTCCGGTTCTTGTTGGGGATACAATTTCGATTGGCAATCGCGGGCATTCTTTCAACCTGCATACAGTCCTACCGTCGTGGTAACCAGCTATATCGGTTCGGCACTGGCAGATGCCTATGAGATCACGAAAGATAAGACTATTCTGAAAGAGTTGATTTCAATTGCCGATTTCATTCTGCAGGATCTAAACCGGACTTATGATTCGCAAGGGAATTTTGCTTTTTCTTACTCTCCGCAGGATAAAACGACGGTTTATAATGCTTCGCTTCACGGGAGCCGCATCCTTGCACGAATCTATTCTTATACGAGAGAGCAGCGGCTTATCGGTGAAGCCAGGCGATCGGTGCAGTTTTGCATTGAACGGCAACACGATGACGGATCATGGACTTATGGCACCCTGCCACATCATCAGTGGATCGACAGTTTTCATACCGGCTTTAACTTGGAATGTTTGCAGGAATATCAAAAATATTCCGGTGATCGCTCAGTTATTCCTTCGATTGAAAAGGGGTTGAACTATTATTTGACCAATTTTTTTACAACTGAAGGCAACTCCAAATATTACAACGACAAAATCTGGCCTATTGATGTTCATGCCCCCGCTCAACTAATTGTGACTCTGAGTAAACTGAACCAACTTGAGAAGTATACCGAATTGATGGACAAAGTATTGAGTCAGACATTTGAACATCTCTCGAACGGAGTGGGATACTTCTACTATCAAAGATCCAAATATTTCACGAACAAGATCCCCTATATGCGTTGGTCGCAAGCCTGGATGTTTTACGCCTTAAGTGAATACCTGCGCAATGCTGACACAGAATAAAACCTTCGAGCTGTGCGTTAAAGGACAGAGTCCTGTAAGAATATAAAATTAATAACGCCAGATACACACCGATGCAGGAACTTCGATTACACAAATAAAATCTCAACTTTTCTTTTGCTTACAATACGTTGAAATTATTGGACATCCTAATTATTTTCAAATGAAAATCTGGGTTGATTTTATCAACACGCCACAGGTCTCGTTTATCCTGCCTTTCATCGAAGACTTGTCCGCAGAAGGTCATGAATTTATTCTGACAGCCCGGAATTCGGGCAATACAGTTGAGTTATTAAAACTTCACGGTCTCCGGTTTGAGGTTATCGGAAAAGATGCAGGACAATGTATGAGATCTAAGATCTTGCATTTCCCTTTAAGGATATTGGAACTATGGTGGTATATGCGAAAGCATAAACCGGATGTTGCTTTCTGCCAAAGCAGTTTTTACCTGCCTGTAGTTGCTTCCCTTTTAAGAGTTCCTTCGATCTATACCAATGACAATGAGTATGCAAAAGGGAATTTTGTTGCGTTCATTTTTGCCAAACGGGTAATTTTACCGGAAGTACTCAAAGAGGAAGCCTTCACATCCAAACGCTATTTACGCAGAAAACTATCGTTTTATCCGGGAGTCAAAGAGGCTATCTACTTAAGTCAGAATCATCGGGATCCGAATCATTTTTTACTGAATCGAAAAGAGCAAGAAGAGACCAACAGAAACCGAAACAATTCCGTATCGACAAGAGAACTCGTCCAAGCTTCTGAACTGAATTCCGAAGATCAGATTGAAAAATACTCCGAGGGAAAGGATGGAGGCATTTCCAACAGTTCGACAAAGATAAGTTCACCCGAAGAATTGAAGAGTGGAATAAATCCGGGACAGGATTCTGAGACAACCAGTCACAAGATGATTAATATTCCTCCAGACAGAAAAATATACAAGAGAACGGAGTCAAGAACAGACAGGTATTCGGGAAAGAGTTCTGAACAGAACTCCGAAATAGACGTTCACAGGATTGTGAATAATAATTCTGGTCACAATATATACAAGGAGACAGAGCCTAAAGCTAGCAACTCACATGAGACTTCTTCTGAAAAGAAGTTAAGATGCGATTCGGACCAAAGTTCATACGGGATCATCTTCTTTCGTCCAGAGCCCTTTTCCGCACAATACTACAAGGGTCCAAAGTATTTTCTGGACGGAGTGTTGATCAACCTGGCAGACAAGCATGAACTAATCGTGCTTCCCCGGGACCGGCAACAGGCAGAGCATTACAACGATCAGAGGTTCGGCAAGGTAAAGGTTGCAGACAGGCCCGTAATACTGGATGAGATTGTTCAAAAATGCATGCTTTTCATCGGTGCCGGCGGATCAATGACAAGGGAGCTGGCGGTTTTGGGAGTTCCTGTTATTTCGGTCTACCAGGATTCGATGTTAAAAGTAGATCATTACCTGATGGAGAAAGGACTGATCAACTTAAATCCCCAAATTACGACTAACGAAATATTAAACATTCTCAATCAAAAGAGACTTTCCGTTGATCACAGAGAGTTAATGAAAGAAGGAGCAAAATCATATAACCTGATTAAATCACTCATAAAAAGCAAAGGCCATGGATAAACTAAAAGGAGCAGTAATCGGTTTGGGAAAGATGGGACTTTCACATGCTGCAATCGTCGGAGCTCATCCGGCAGTAGAGATGACCTCGGTTTGTGATACCTCATCGCTGGTACTGGATGCCTTTCGAAGATACACCCGGATCAATACCTATAGTGACTATCACAAAATGATTGAAAAAGAGTTGCCGGACTTTGTGATCATATCCACTCCTACAAAATTTCACTACCCCATGGTCAAATATGCAATGGAAAAAGGACTGCATGTTTTTTGCGAAAAGCCATTCAGTCTGACCGACCAGGAGGGAGAAGAGCTGGCAGAGCTGGCAGAGAGAAAACAATTGGTGAATCAGGTCGGGTACCATAACCATTTCATCGGAACATTCAGGGAACTGAAACGGTTGCTTAAACTCAAAGTAATCGGTGATTTGCTTCATTTTACAGGAGAGGCTTACGGGCCTGTGGTCATTAAAGAAAAAGGCGGGACCTGGAGATCCAGACACGAAGAAGGAGGTGGGTGTCTTTTCGATTATGCCTCACACGTACTGAATCTGATTCAGGAGATCGTTGGCCGTCCGGTTAAAATATATGGAGCCCTGCTAAAAAGTGAATATTCGAAAGGTGTTGAAGATGCCGTCTATGCCTTGATGCAACTAAACTCCGGAGTGTCGGGCGTTCTTTCGGTGAGCTGGAGCGACGAGACCTATCGGAAGATGTCGACTTCATTGACCATCGAAGGGAAAAAAGGAAAGATCATTTGTGATGCAACCGAAATTAAAATATATCTGAAAGAGGCGTTACCCTCTGAAAACCTACCCAAAGGATGGACAATAAAGTACATAACCGACTTTGCGCTTCCGGTGAATTTCTATCTCCGTGGAGAAGAGTATAGTGCACAGGTTGATTACTTTATTGATTGTATCAGGAATAGCAAAAAGACAGAGATCAACTCTTTTGAGCAGGCTTTTTACACCGACAAGGTGATTAAGATGATTATGGATAATGCAAAATCGTAAAGATCATGGAAAAAGTATTATTTGGTGATAATCAATTTTTTGCCGTAAATCACCTTTCCGATGCAAAAGCCCGGGAGCAGGCCATCCGGTTTAAAGATGACGAAGCGATTATCCGGGTACTGGACCAGGCAATCGAATTAGGAATAAAGACCTTCATGTGTACGACACACGACCGGATTGGCAATATATGCGACTATGCAAGGAATAATCCTAAATATGAAGGATTGAAGATATATCCGTGTATGCCATACGCTCATAAATATGCAAATGCAGTTACCGAGTTGGGAATAATGGGTACGATCAAACAGTATGTGCCAGGAAACTTATTCGGGACTTTTGCCAAAGGAGGAGTCGCCTTCCTGAGTAAAGATTTTTGTAAACTCATGGAGATTCTGGTGGATGTGGAAATGAAAATGTTTAACGGGATGAATGTTCCGGTCATCTTCATACAAAATGTACTGGTAGATATGATACTGGGATTGAAGATGTACGAGGTATTTGCAGAATATGACAGATATATTCGAAAGAAATACAATGCAGAACCAGGCTACATTACCATGAATATGCCGGCATTATACGATGCATTGGAATCAGTAGGGATTCGGAATCCGATTATCTGTTCTTCAATAAATAAAATCGGATTCAGGATGTCGGGAGGTAAAGCAAAATATGAACAGTATCTGAATGAAAAAGAATTCAGACCCATTGCCATGCAAGTACTTGCTGCAGGGGCTTTAAGTCCTAAAGAAGCCATTGAGTATCTGGGGAACTTCCAACGTATCGAATCTGTACTCTTTGGAGCCTCCTCGAAGGTTCATATTGCAGAGACCAAAGAATTAATTGAAAAGTATCTGAACTAAGAGCTATAAAAAGAGCTGTTCCCAAAGACCAATAATACCTTTGTCTGATTTCAGGCTGGAAATATCTGCATAATTCATTCAGTTCGAAAGACCACTCCATTTATGAAGAAAAAAGAATCAGCTTAACCAGAGGCTTTGAGAGAAGCTTTTGCTTCACTTCTAAATGAGAAACCGGCCGTTATCGTCTCTCGAACAGCCTCATGGTGATATAATCTGAGTTGTCCGGACTTTATCGGGACTTCTCGTTTTTTTTCAATCTTTATCCCCATGCTACAAGTTCCTGATTTGAAACTTGTGGCATGAGGTCATTGTAAATTGGAAGAACAATACATCCTCAACGCCCAAAATTCTTATTGGACTAAATAGAATGGATCGAAGTTCCATGAAGAGGTTCTTGTTCTGAAACAGTCTGTACGTCTTTCTTTTCTATGCCCTTTAGGACAAAAGAATACAAAGACTTTGAAATAGATTGCAAGACTTTCCTACTTACAACGGTCAGAAATACAATTTTCAGGTCCAATCCGAACGACCAGTTGTGAATGTAATGCATATCATATTCCACCCTTCTTTCCATCTTCCACAATTCATTTGTCTCTCCCCGGTATCCGTTTACCTGTGCCCACCCAGTAATTCCGGGCTTGATATAATGTCTGATCTTATAGTGGTTGATCAATTCTGAATATTGATCGGTATGCTTTAGCATATGCGGACGTGGACCTATAACAGACATATGCCCCATCAACACGTTGATGAATTGAGGCAATTCATCAATACTGGATTTCCGAAGGAACTTACCCAATCGGGTGATACGGTCATCAAATTCGGTTGCCTGCCGAATATGGGCTTCATTATTCACCCTCATACTTCTAAACTTCAAACAATTGAAGGTCTTATTATTAACTCCCGTACGTTGTTGAACAAAGAAGATCGGACCTTTGGACGTCAATTTTATCAGAATTGCCAGGATGGGGAAGAGCCAGGAAAAGATGAATAAAATTATTCCTAAAGAGAAGGCAATGTCAAATGCTCGTTTTACAATACGGGAACGAATATCGTCCAACGGAATTTCACGAGGATTGATCACTACAATTTCGCCAATGGCATCCGGTTTAAGTTTTGATTTCCGCCATCTAAAATTTTCAAGTATATATCTGACTTTAACACCAAAATCATCACAAGTGTCAAGTATATAATCAATGTTGTGGTTATTGGATACTCTTAATCCCACAAATAAAACTTCGATCTGCTGTTCTTTAATAATCTTGGGAAGATTACTGATTGCACCTAACATTTCTGGTTCAACACTTTCCCTTTCTCCGATATATCCTTTAAAATTATATCCCAGGATGGGATTATTATTTATAATCCCTTTTAAAAGTAATCCCGTTTCGTTTTCACCTGTAAAAATAGCCAGATTGGCATTCTTCCCATTATCTCGTTTAAAAGACAGATACAGAACCATCATCCGGTAAGAGAAAATCATTGATATATAAAAACAAAGTGTATGTTCGATGAAGAATAAGGAAGAAAAACTATCCGGTTTCAGCCATACATTCAAGGATATTGCTATAATAAAATATATAAATAACCGCTTGGTGATTTGATATACACGATTTCTGAACCTGTTGGTGAGATATAAATTCTTTTTACCCATAAAAAAATATGTGGCAATCCAAGACAAATTCAGTCGAAGTATATAATCATGCAGGTTGTTATAATTATCCGAAGTTATTTCTGTTGAGAACCAGGCAACTAAATAAAGTGTTATATTCAGAAGTATCACATCTACGAACAGATGCAAGCTAACTAATTCATTCTCTTGCGATTTCATATCACCCTCCTCTTTCTATTCTAATACGGAATGAGGGAATTTGAAGTTAAATCTTACTTGAGATTAAGCCCAGTTATTTGACTAACGTAGTTTTTCAGATGACGATATTACTAAATGTGTACGTGTAATTTCCGTTGTGAAATATGGTCTGACTTTCATCATTTATTCAATTCATCATAACCATAAACGGCTGTAATTCGTAAATAAAAAAACTGATTAGAATCTAAATTAACAATCAACATTTCACTTATTATACGATTATGTCTATCATCAATATTTTCAACAAAATGCAAGCTATTATTCTGAAGATATTCTCAGGAAAATATGGTTTTGCTTATTTGAACTTTGTCGATCGAAAACATGTTGTCGTTCATGAAAGAATAATGCGGCATCCCGGGCTAGAGCCTCCATCTGTTATTTTAAAAAACACATTGGATTTTTTGAGAGATGAAGAGGTAATCAAACCCAGAAGATTTCGATTCAACTCTAATCCGATGCTGAATGAACTGAAAGATATTGAAAGTCTGATCCGTCTTCAAGGTTTTCCTATTTATCTCAATACAGAATCTTATAATGGGAATCACATGGTCATCATCGGTTACAATAAACAGTTCGAGACTCAGTATTGCCGGGAACTATATTTTTTTGTCGATGACTATTTCGTTGAATATATAGCGTATTTCCAGTCTTTACCATCACGAAGCACACTTAACCAAATCAAATCAAAACTATTCCCCAAAATTAATGCCGAATTGCTTTCAAAAGATAAGTTCTCAATTTTGGATATTGATAAATATACGGTTCAGTATGACGAACGTCTCTTTGACTTTTGTATCAGGCAGATTTCTCCCGAACAAATGAAATACATGAAGCAATTCTCAGAATCGGTAAATATACCTCTTGATATTCCGGTAGAGGAGAAAGATAATCTATTGATTCTAAAGAATTAAAAATGTCCCCGAGGATGAAAGTTCTAAAAGATTCCAGACATATAACGTATTGAATTTCTATGATTCCGCTTAGGATATGGACAGCAGGTATTCATTTAACCGTAACATTTCGTAATATAAAACATTAAATCACATCGCAAACAATCGACACATTAACTTTGCAATACAATATAAAAGAATCAAGAGCTACAGGTAAGACGCCATAAAAAGATTTAACGGTAGCATTATTAAAAACCTCAGTTCGATTCTTATGTCTAACAAATTAGCGTATACCATAATTAAAGACTTCCATGGAATACAACAATAAAGAGTTAACAGATATCAAACGTTGCATTAAAGAACTCAATTATAACCTTACAACCCTGAATATCTGCGTCCCAATTCGAATGAAATAAATTCCGGGGATAAGCAAACTGAGATTAAGAGTTCGTTCATCAATTCGATCAAAATTCACCTGTTTCCCTTCGGTGTCGACTATGTCAATTTTATCATTCTCTTTCAGGGCTCCAGTGATTCTGATAATTCCACATGAGGGATTCGGGGCTATCTTTATTGAAAATAGAGAATTACTTTGGTCTTCATTCTTTACTCCACCTGTTGGAGGATTTGTCACCTCAATTAACTTTAATGCAACAGGATAAGCTCCATTTGTTCCATCAAAGTCAACTAGCTTTTTAAAAATTGCCGTAGATATGTCATATTCGAATAAAACCCCGAGATCGCTTCCCCCGCCGTAAGTTGTCACTCCATATAATTTTCCGTTATGAGCCTGCATGAGACATCCCTGTGCAGACCTGCCTTTCCCGGCTCCGTCGAATTCTGTTCTTTTAGTAATTTTCTCACTCAATGGAGAATATTCGAAAAGAATTCCTGCATCATTTGCCCCTCCCCAATAGGTTGTTCCATAAAACTTTTCATTGGTAGCAAGTACTAAGCCACCGGCAGGGAACTGCCCATCATCTGCCACAAAATCATATTTTACAATCAACTTATTCTTTTTAGGATCATATTCAAATAAGACCCCATTATTTTGAGCTCCGCCCCATGTCGTCGTTCCGTATAATTTTCCATTTGAGGTCTGCACTAAATTTCCTTTAGGTTCTTCACCATTTATGTCAGAATCAAAGTCGACCAATTTCTTGAATTTGTCAGTTGAAGGATCAAAAGAGAATAATACACCTTTATTGTTCTGTCCGCCATTAATAGTTGATCCATACAACAACCCATTTGATGCTTCAATAAGACTTGCATAAGGAGAATCTCCGGTTTCTTTTCCATCAAAATCAAATTTCTTAATGAGTTGTCCGGATTGAAGGTTAAAAACAAAAAGAATCCCGGCATCATTTTTACCTCCCTTCAATGTCGTCCCATATAAATTGTCAGCTGAAGCCTGCAGTAGAGTTCCACAGGGCCATTGGCCATTGCTTTTCCCGTCAAAATCAATTTTTTTGACAAAAACCGTAGTATTAGGATCATACTCAAATAAAGTTCCCAAATCATTTACTCCTCCATTTTTTGTCAATCCGTATAACTTCCCGTTAGAGGCAAGGATTAATCCTCCCTGAGGATATTTCCCTCTATCTTGGTCATCAAAATCCAGAACTTTCGTAATTGTTGCTGATTGAAGATTGTACTTAAATATCACACCACAGTTCTTTTCTCCTCCCGACTTGGTCATTCCCCATAATTCATACTGCGTTTGCGCATAAAGTCTATTAAACAAAATCAGGGAAAGAATCAGGAGAAAGATTGAATTTCTCAGCATTTGTAGCCGTCGGAAGACAGCATGTTTTACAAATAGTGTCAGGAAAAAGTTAATTGTTTTCATTGATTTTAGAATAGGGCTAATTCATTGTTGAACATTGCCGGAAGGAATATGATTTTTTTTAACAGGTTCCGGTATTCTGATGTTAGCAACCTTTATAAATAGAACTGGAAAGAAGTCGGTTGGTTCTGTTGGTTTGACTTCCTTACAATGACCGGTACAGAGGATCAGAATCACACAGTTCAGTTCAAACAGAAAAGGCAATTTATGACTATCGCGAGGAATACAGGTCGTGGAAATACCTCATGGAGAGAGGGAAGGAGGACTTGAACAGGATAAAATCCTTTTCATAAAGTTATGCTTTGCTTTCGCTAAGACAATATAAAATTAAACACAATGTTTTTTAAATACAAATTACAGAGGATCAAATTAGGAAGAATTCAAATTAGTTTTGTCCTAATTTAATCTATCAGTAGACTAATAAATCGATAAAGACTTAATGGTGGATATTCCAGTGATATTGGGTTCTTCGACCGTTTTATCCAAATGGCATCAGAATCGAATCTTTATCGATAAGGTCTACCCTCAACATCCTTTATGATGAATATTCATTAGGAAGAAACATTCCGAATTAAGAGGAAAGAGGAAATAGTCCTTTCTTTCTTCAATATATGGATTTCTCAGATAACTAGTTTTAGGATCACAGCAAGACTCCTGCATTCCGGTTATAATTTCAGCAAAAATGTACTATCTTTGTAGTGCCTTACTATGG
>JAUZOB010000088.1 GCA_030706665.1 Bacteroidota bacterium | reverse complement strand
TTCCCGGTGTATATGTCTATCACACTTACCCGTCACCGTTCGAAACCGATCATCAAATATTCGTGAAAGGCGCTGCTGAATTGACATCGAAAGAAGATCAGGGGAAAGTGTATGACCTTCGGTTCGGCAAAGGGAAGGGGTTGTTCTATCTCATTGGCGGACCTTCATATCAGGATTTAAATTCCCATGTTGAAGAGGTCTTAAAGCAAAAGCCGGAGAATTTATTGAACCGTACAATAGCAGATTGGCATACATTTTCAGGAACCCGATCTCAATTTGATAAATTAATCAGCAATCAGAATGCCAATAAAACGGAGTTGTTGAAAGCTGTTGACGACGTTTCTGTTCTCCTGAAAACTCAACAGGGAAGAGAAGGAGGAGTTCTTGCCGGACATTATTATCATTTAGCCTATGTGCGCGATGAATATGGCGTATCAAGAGCTTTATTGGCTTTAGGGTATGTTGAACAGGCCAGAAAAATACTTCAGTTTTATTATGACTTGTGGAGGCAATATGGGCATATCAGCAATGCCCAGGCAATAGGAGTTCCCGGAATTTTTCACCGACATGAAAATGATGAAGTGGAGATAACCGGTTATATTCTTATTCAGGCATTTGATTATTTCGGGAAAACGAAAAATCAGAAGTTTATAAAGGAGATGATGCCCTTTCTGGAATGGTGTTGGGAGGCTCAGAAGAAAAACCTGGTCGACAATATGCTTCCTTTTAATGGTGATGAAACCTATATTGCAGGAGGAATGATCCCTCGAAAGGTCTTAAATGACGGGTCTTCTGAAGCAACCTTGCTATTTATTGAAGGAGGACGGAAATTTATTTCATTTATTGAGCGCTTGAAATGCAAAGATCGTGAATGGATATTAAAAAATAAAGGGATACTGGATACTACTGTTGAACACTATCGGGAGAATTTTATGCGGGATGGAAAATTGTTGGTTAACAATCCCAGGCGGGCAGTCTTATGCAATTATCCTGAAACCCGATACGGAGTTTGCCTTTATCCGGGACATGGCGGATATCAAGGTTTGTTGAATCATTATAAAGGATACATGTATTTTTGTCAGGAGTGTTCACAGAAACCCACTAATCAGATTAAGCTTGAAGAGCCCGAGGAATTCTTTTTGCCTTCGTCCTACCTGATGCCGATTTATATTGGTTCGACCCTCTTTTCAAAGGATGAGAAGGAGGGAATGTTAAAAGAGTTGATAAAATTGTACCAAAAGACAGGTAAGATAACCATTAATCAACAAGACGAACGTTTGTTAGGGTATGATTACGGGTTGTTCTTGTATGCCCTTACGGAGTTCAATCATCCATTAGCTGGTGAAATTTATCGGAAGATGATGGATCTGAGGGATGGTTCCGGTGCCTGGGTTGAATATTATAATGGGAAAGAACCCAGCGGATGTCGATATCGTCCCTGGGAAAGCGGTATTAATATTGAGGCTGCCATTCATTATGTCGGGAGGCATTGACAATCGGATTGTGTATATAATAACTGGATATTTAATCGTAGTTGTTTTAATTGAAGCTACCATAATCGCATTCTATACAACCGGTTTAAAAGTCTTGTTATTTCAACAAATCCTGGTATTCCTTGTGGCGATCGATATAGAGTTTGACAAAGTGGCAAAATGGCCTAACCTTTAAATGATTGTCGCGGGCATAGTTCAATGCGTATTTTGCCAAAGCTGAAGCTATTCCTTTGCCTTCCAGTGCTTGAGGTACAAATGTGAATATAAGGTCAATAATCTCTTTGTAAATTTCATATTCAATATAAGCGGTGTGTCCGTTTACTGTTGTCTCGAACTTGTTCGCTTTCGTGTTCTGTGTTATTTCGAGTTCCATTTTTTAATTCTTTTACTTATGAATTAATATTTTAAAACAATCCGAATAGCTGTTTTGTTTTTGAAATATGATGGTCATTAAAAGGTATCCTATTTTTTTAAATTCCAATGGACCTTACAACAAAGTAAAAAAGATGTATGTGGTTTGAGGTTGAAAATAAAACGATTTAATTTGTATCTATAAAAAATAGAAAATTATGGATACCCGTTCAGATGCTGTGGTTTATAATTATATGGACACTTTCTTTTGTTGTTATGTTGAGAAAGACAAGTTGTGCGATAATATGATTACAGATCATATGCTGATGTATATCTGTTCAGGAGAGTTGGTGCTGCAAACTTCAACCAAACGAATTGTTTTTAAAAAAGGGGATGCTGTTTTTGTTAAGCGAAATCATTCATTTCGGAAAACTAAACAGCCTTCCAAAAATGGAGAGCCTTTTAAAGGTATTTTTTTAATGCTTAAAACTCCATTTCTAAAATCAATATTTTCAGAACAACGGTTTCCTGTATCTGTGGTCAATAATGCAGGAATCTCCAGTAAGTTTTATATTATCTTACCGAAACATCCTTTCTTAAAAGGACTTTTTATTTCATTGGAACAATATTTTAATAACAGTGCATATCCTTCAGAGGAATTAATGAATGCCAAACTTAAAGAAGCTGTTTTTGCACTCTTACAAATAGATCCTTCGTTTGCATCTGTTCTGTTTGATTTTTCAGAACCCTGGAAAATTAACCTTCGTGATTTTATGAATAAGAACTACAAATGTGATCTCACATTAAATGAATTTGCTCATTATGCAGGTAGAAGTCTGACTTCTTTCAAACGTGACTTTGCCCAATTATTCAATGATACACCAGGGAAGTGGCTTGTGAAAAAGCGTTTGGCGGATGCTCGTTCCCAAATCGCCAACTTAAATCGAAAGCCTTCGGATGTCTATCTGGAAGTAGGGTTTAAAAATCTATCCCATTTTTCTTTGGCTTTTAAGAAAGAATTTGGGTATAACCCGACTCAGGTAGAGAAAGTATTTAAATCGGACGTTAGAACAAAGTAATATTGGTCTTTTAAGAAAAGTACTTCACGAGATCTTCTTCCTAATATTGCATCATCAAACATTTAAATTAATTGATGATGGCAAATTTTGTATTTAATCAATTTATTCCGACCAGATTATTCTTTGGTTGTGGCGAGATTTCAAAACTTGCAACGGAAACTCTTCCGGGTAAAAAAGCTCTTTTGGTTATATCTGCCGGAACATCTATGCGTAGGTTCGGTTATTTGGATAAAGTAATCAACCTACTTGGGAAAAATAAGGTAGAGGTAGTTGTTTATGATAAAATTTTAGCGAATCCAATTAAATCGCATGTTATGGAAGCGGCAGAACTGTGTCGAAAAGAACAATGCGATTTTATCATCGGTCTTGGGGGTGGTAGTTCTATCGACTCAGCAAAATCAATTGCTCTGATGGCTTGTAATGAGGGCGATTACTGGGACTATATGTTCGGAGGAACAGGAAAAGGCAAACCTGCCATCGGAGGTGCGCTTCCTGTTGTCGCAATACCAACCACTGCAGGTACCGGAACTGAGGTTGATCCCTGGACTGTCATCACGCATAACAATGAGAAGATTGGTTATGGAATTGCTCCATTATTTCCGGCTGTGGCAATTGTTGACCCGGAAATGATGATTTCAGTCCCTGCTCATTTAACCGCTTATCAGGGATTTGATGCATTTTTTCATGCAGCCGAAGGCTATATTGCCAATGTCGCAACGCCAATTAGTGAACTCTATTCATTGAAAAGCATCGAATTGATTTATAAATCACTACCTAAAGCTGTAGCTGATGGACGTAATATTGAAGCTCGTTCGGATGTTGCGCTGGCAAGTACTCTGGCAGGGATGGTTGAATCAACATCCAGCTGTACTTCTGAACACGCTTTAGAACATGCTATGAGTGCTTATTATCCGGAATTACCTCACGGGGCAGGTCTTATTGTATTGTCAGTTGCTTATTTCTCGGCTTTTGTGAATGATGTTCCCGAACGTTTTATGAAGATGGCAGAAGCCATGACCGGAACAAAAAGTAATGACCCTCAAGATTTCATTAAAGCATTAATTGCCATGCAGAAAGCTTGTAATGTGGAAGCGCTTAAGCTTTCCGATTACGGAATTGTAGAAGGGGATTTGGCTAAGTTTGCTGCCAATGCCAGAGCAACAATGGGCGGAATGTTTTCTTTAGATCCAAGAGCTTTGACAGACGAAGATGTACTTGCAATCTATAAGCAGTCGTATCGATAAAATCTATGAATAAATAGGTTTGTTTAAATTATTTGTGCCAACTGCTTGTCTGGCAGTTGATACAAATAATTGTAGTATTAGGAATCAACAAGGGAGTGACCAGGGAACAACAACCTATTTCGTTCGTCCTTTAGACGTGGTTCAGTCGTGGTCTCTATATCGAAAGGATAATTGAACCTTGTCCGAAAACCGTATGAGGGAAATCCAAAATAGGGTTTTGGTATCGTGATGTTATGGTGTAAGTATGGATAAAGAACCACTTTCCCCCCAAGAATCCTGCTTGAGGATCCAATTTGTAGTTGATCTAGTCCGGGTAGATTCAATAAAAAAGCCTCCTAAATTTGCATTTTAGGAGGCTTTTGTTTTTGTGATCCAGCTGGGGCTCGAACCCAGGACCCCATCCTTAAAAGGGATGTGCTCTACCAACTGAGCTACTGAATCGCCTTATGTGCTCTGTTTTTTTCAGAAGGCGGTGCAAAGGTAGTGTCTTTTTTTATTAATCCAAATATTGATCTGAAAAAATCTCATCTTTTACAGTTTTTCCTGGATTCTGTTTCTTTGAAAGATGGTTCCTGTTACATTTGTTAAAAAGAAAAAATATAAGTAAATGACTAAAGATATGAATGACAAAGTTGTAGTGATTACCGGTGCTTCATCGGGAATTGGTAAGGCTTTGGCTTATGAATTTGCAGCGCAGGGTGCAAAATTAGTCCTCGCGGCACGAAGAACGGATCGTTTGACTCAGATTGAACTTGATTTGAAAAATACTGAGATCCTTTCGGTGAAAACAGACGTTTCCGTTGAAGATGAATGTAAACAATTAATCGAGCAGGCATTTGTCAGATTCGGTCGGATCGATATCTTGGTTAATAATGCCGGCATTTCAATGCGTGCCCTGTTTGAAGATTTAGATCTTTCTGTTTTAAAACGATTGATGGATGTGAATTTCTGGGGGACTGTTTACTGTACAAAGTATGCTCTTCCTTATTTGCTGAAAACAAAAGGTTCGGTAGTTGGAATTATTTCAATTGCAGGATATGTAGGATTGCCTGGTAGAACCGGCTATTCTGCTTCAAAGTTTGCAATCAGGGGATTCTTGGATACTCTTCGAATTGAAAATTTGAAAAAGGGATTGCATGTGTTGGTTGCTGCTCCCGGATTTACAGCATCTGAGGTACGGTTCTCGGCCCTTAATGCCGAAGGAGCCCGGCAAGGAGAGACCCCCCGTGATGAATCCAGAATGATGTCTGCTGAGGTGTGTGCTTCAAAAATTGTTCAGGCGATCCGGAAACGAAAGCGAGAATTGATCCTCACATTCATTGAAGGAAAGTTTACTGTTTTCCTGGGAAAATTTATGGGAGGCTTACTCGATAAGCTGACATACAGTCATATGGCTAAAGAACCCAATTCTCCTTTTAAATAGGAGCAAAAAGAATTGCATTTTTTACATTTTTTTTGAACCATATAGTGTGTAATGCTGTTCATTTAGTTGTTTTTTATTGTTTAATCAAAAAAAGAATCAAATGACTGATTATAAGAACAAAGTTACTTTTGCGGGAAATCCCGTTACATTAGTCGGACAGGAAGTTCACGTAGGTGAGATAGCACCGGATTTTTCCGTTATTAATTCTGGGCTTCAACCCGTTCATCTTTCCGATTATAAAGACAAGATTAAAGTAATTGCGGTATATCCTTCTATTGATACAGGAGTATGTGCTGCACAGAATCGCAGGTTTAATGCAGAAGCCGAAAAATTGGGCGCAGATGTTGTTGTGTTATCTGTTTCATGTGACCTTCCTTTTGCACAGAAACGGTTTTGTGCAGCTGAAGGACTAAACAACGTAACCACTCTTTCTGATCATCGGGAAACGGATTTCGGCTTAAAATATGGATTTCTGATGAAAGAATTGCGTTTATTGTCGCGCGGTACCGTAATTGTTGATAAAGGAGACGTAATTCGCTATGTCGAATATGTGCCCGAGGTAACTCTTGAACCTAATTATGAAAAGGCGTTGGAAGTTGTGAGAGGTTTAAAATAAGATCGTTTTTACGATTGAGATTATATGACAAAAGGGAAGTGAACCGATCAATGGTTTTCTTCCCTTTTGTTTTCAGAAAAATGTTGAAACTGCTCTTTGTTGTTTAACGATATTGATGTATGTCTAATTTTTTGGATCGTATTTTCGTTGTTTGAATAATAATTGTAGTTCTTGATTGTCGATTGGAATGAAAAGTTTGTAAAAATAGGCTTTTGAATCATAGTTTATAAAGACTTTGCCTCGAATAGAACAGCCGGGGTCAAGAGTTGTCTTCTGAAGAAATGATTTTTCCCATTCTGCTTTTTCATCTGCAAGACTATAGGTTTGCCACCTTGCGACATCCGATGTGGTTGATGCTGCATCTGAAATCACAGCAGATGTAAACGAGGTTGTTGCTCTTCTGTTTTGTTTGTGCTCATCATTAGTTGATGAGGCAGCAATAGCAGTGGCTATTGCAACTCCTGCGGCAGCAGCACCAATAATTGCACCATTCTTCTGTCGTGCTTCATTTAAGGAGATGCGTTTGTCATATTCCAGAAGTTTAAGTTCCGGATCAAGAGCATAGGTTCTTAAGCTATCTTGAAGAGGGTTTAGGTTTTGGTCGAGTGCCAAATAATAAATTTGATTCGGTTCTACCAGATAAGGCATATTGGACTGATTGGTAACTTCGACATCAAAAATCAGATTTGGCCGGGTTAATTTGTCAAATGCAATACTTACAATGATGCCATCCAGAGAATCTTTTACAAATTCTTTTCCATAGAACCATTTTGTTTTTGACGATTCAGGATTAAGCCTGACCACTTCTTTGGGCGAATAACAGGAGGTTACACCCAAAAGCAAGATCAGAGAGTATACAATTCGAATAGTTCGTCTCTTTTTCATGGTTATTTATTTTACTCTTTAGACAGATATCAAACTGTTTTGTTACACCAATGTCGTAAATTTTTGAGATAACACGATATGTTTAGAAGGATTACAACTGATAATTAATTTTTATTTTTTTGCACTATGTTCAAATATCTTTTGATAGTTTCTGAAGATCAAATCAATTAATTCGACCTCGGAGCAATGAAAAATCTCAGCTGCTCTTTGATATATGACTTCTACAGATAATCCTGAGTCGTCTGTCTCAAAGAATATAAACTCTTTGGGGATCATTTTAAGTGTTTCTGATAAATTCGACTGGGGTAGTAGCAATCTCTTCCCAAAAGAGAAAAAGAAATTGTGGCGAATCAGTTGAGCAGTCGTCGCAGCATTTCCTGTATAGCCATGAATAATCCATGGCGAGTGAGGTTTTAACCGTTTTTTTAATTCGATTAGATTGGGAAAGGCTTTCACACAATGAATGATTAGTGGCAGATTATGGGCCTCGGCGATTTCAATGTGTTTTATGAATATTTCTGTTTGGATATCAAGCGAAGGCCCTTTTCGTAAATCCAGCCCGGTTTCTCCGATTGCAAGGACTTGTGGTAGCTTTGCAAGATTATTCAGCTGATCAATCCAGCATTGACTCATCGTTTCATCAATATGCCACGGATGTAATCCTACTGATATTCTATCGTCGGGCTGTAATGAGATGGCCTGATCAATAAAATAGTTTTTGATAGCAATAATATTGGTTGTATCATTGCCGTTGTGAATATGTATGTCAATTAGTTTTTTTTCGATCATATCGCATGCAAGTTACGTAAAAGGAAAAAAAACGAGGAAATTATGAAGATAGAATTCATTACTTTATTGATATGACTATTTTTGTGAAAAAAATTAGGCTATGCTGAAATATATATGTAAGATTTTACTTAACTTGTGGGGGTGGAAGGGTATCAGTGGACCACTAAAAGAAAACAAAGGGATAATAATTGGTGCTCCTCATACCAGTAATTTAGATTTTCTCGTTTCGTGGATGTATTATACTTCTTTGGGGATGAAGGCTTCATTTTTGATTAAACAGGAAGCTTTTGTTTGGCCCTTTGGTTCATTACTGAAGAAGATGGGAGGGATCCCCGTAGATCGGCGACATGGCGCTAATTCAATTATGCAAGTCGTTGATGAATTTAAGAAGAGAAAAACTCTTCATTTGTGTATTACACCGGAAGGTACTCGCAGCAAAACAACTCGGTGGAAAGCAGGTTTTCACGCTATAGCCCGCAATGCGGATATACCGGTTTACCTTGGGGTATTTGATTATGGTAAAAAAGAAATAGGGATTTTTGAAAAATTTGAGTTGACTGATGATGTTAATGCGGATATGCGCAGATTGCGGAGTCGCTATAAGAACGTAACTGCAAGGCATCCGGAAAAGTTCTCAGTCGGTGACATTGATTAAAATTGTGTGATATGAATGAAATTACAGACCTTCGCGTTACAGTCGTTCAAGCTGACTTAAAATGGGAGGACAAAAAAGCAAATCTTGATCACTTAAAAGATCTGTTGAAGGAGATTACGCCGGGACAAACTGATCTGATTGCTTTCCCTGAATTTTTTACTACCGGTTTTTCCATGGACTCACGCACAACAGCTGAGACGATGGAAGGGCAATCTATTGTCTGGATGGCAGATATGGCCGTAAAGACAGGAGCTGTCGTTTGTGGCTCGTTGCCTATAATCGACCAAACCAAATATTTTAATCGGTTTATTTGGATAACACCTGATGGTCGAATAGGTCATTACGACAAACGTCATTTATATCGGGTAGGAAATGAAACTGCTCATTTCTCTCAGGGAGGGAAACGAGTTGTATTTCAGGTTAAAGATTGGAGAATCTGCCCCCAAGTCTGTTATGATTTGAGGTATCCGGTATGGAACAGAAGTCGAAATGATTATGACATTCTTCTTAATGTTGCTAATTGGCCTGTAGACCGGATTGATATCTGGAAAACACTATTAAAGGCGAGAGCTATTGAAAATCAAGCCTATGTTATGGGGGTTAATCGCGTTGGGACTGATGCATGTCAGGTCAATTATGGCGGTTCGTCTCTTGTGGCAAATTTGAATGGAGACTTATTGTTGGAAGCAACAGCTGATACCGAAGCTGTTCAAACTGTTGTACTCTCTATGAAAGATTTGGAAAAGCAAAGAAATGCTTTACCTGTATTCAGAGAAGCTGATGATTTTGAAATCAAAGAATTTGGACGATTGAGTTTTATACGGAGATAATTTACAACTTCGTCTTTTAAGATAGGAGGGTATTCTGGTTTGTTCCGGAATATCCTCCTATTTTTTTTAAATCGAAGTAATGACCGCAGTCAGCAGTCCCAATATGAATAAAATTAAAATAAATATGAAATAGATAATAAATAAGATCCCGATAGTTAAAAAGTAACGCTTGAGATTCATAAATGCATTTGCAATAAAGGTCTGATCTCCTTCATTAATTGCTTTGATTGTATTTGATGAGTATTTATACAAAAATATTTGCGGAACTAATGCAATAACACAACAGATAAGATAGATTACCGATATGAGGGGTCTGGGAAAATTGCCGATCTCTTCAGTAGGAATGATTCTGCTTACGAAGCTTAGTAGAATGCTGAATATAAACATTATACCACAGAAAATGAAGCCAATGATAGCAACAAATTGAGCCCATCTGGCTCCGGTATACAGGTCTAACATCATCTGGGGTGTTACCTGGAATGATTCGCGAGGTTGGTTTTCCATTTGAGATAATATTTTGCACGAATATAAAAAATTTAATCTCATGTAAGTTAAAACTAAAAATATAGTTGCAAAACGAATTTATTAGTTGTATATTTGTATCAGAAGCTTCAAAATGGAAATGATGATTTGTTATGACCACTAATTTTGACTGCCTATGAAAAATATGATTTAACGATATTTTTTTGCATTTATTAACTAATTAAATAGTTGTAAAACTACCTGATTAGTTGTATCTTTAATAAAGAATAAAATTGATATAAAGATGAGAGAATTGACAAAAGCAGAGGAGCAGGTAATGCAGATATTGTGGAGATTGAAAAAAGGGTTCGTTAAGGATATCATCGATAAAATAGATGAACCGAAACCGGCTTATAATACGATCTCTACAATAGTGCGGATATTGGAAAAGAAGAAGTTTGTGGGGCATAACGCTTATGGCAAAACCCATGAATATTTTCCGTTGATCTCTAAAAAAGAGTATATCCGTTCCTATATGCAAAACTTCATGAAGAACTATTTTGGAAATTCTTTTCGGGAAATGGTATCCTTCTTTGCAAAAGAAGACAAAATGGATCTTGCAGAACTTGATCGTCTGATTGAAGAAGTGAAAGAAGATTTGGAGAAAGAAAAACATAAAAGAAAATAGACATGAATGCTTATTTCCACTTTATCCTGGACTCGGGAATCAGTTTGGGGATATTATCACTGATCTATATTCTTTTCTTACGAAAAGAGACCTATTTCAGATTTAACAGAGTGTATCTGTTGGCATCTGCTGCATTTTCTTTGATAATGCCTTTTGTAAGAATTCCGGTCTATACGGGTGGAGAGAAAGCAAACGCGACTCTTTCGGTAGTTCTGGATACTGTGCCGGTGTATGCACATGCCTATACGGATAAGTTTTCAATGATTTTGTCTGAATATGGCCTGTCAGGCATCATTTATCTTTCGGGGGTCCTTTTGTTCCTATTCCTGTTCGTGTATCGACTTGCGGCACTTACCAAATTGATTCGCAAATCGGTTTTACGACAAAGAACAGACACTATTTCCTTAGTG